>JALVFC010000461.1 GCA_027030285.1 Thiotrichaceae bacterium
AACAGATTTAAAAAAACTATCGCGATAGGCGAACTGGCACCTCGCAGCATCAAACTCACAGATATTTCCGGTTTGCATATCTATCGCCTCCAGTGAATGAAAAAAATCTACCAGCTCAACACCATAGGCACCTATGTTTTGTACCGGAGCCGCGCCCACCGTCCCCGGAATCAGTGATAAATTCTCCAGTCCAGCACAACCCTGTTGAATCGTCCAGCGAACAAAATCATGCCAGATTTCACCTGCACCTGCCCTGATATAGCTGGCATCATCATCGGCAAACAACAGAGTCTTTCCCTTCAGCAAACTACGCGCAAGCAAACCGGAATAATCAGCCGTGAACAGCAAATTGCTTCCACCACCAATAACCAATACAGGTTCCTCATATTGCCGTTGCCAGTCGATCAGCGCAAGCACATCATCCGGCTGATGAAGTTCTGCAAAATAACGGCTACTTGCTGCAACCCCAAATGTATTGAAAGGTTGTAAAGAGAGATTTTCAAGAATTTTCACTTTACTGTTGTTCCACCTTTTTTCATACGCTTTCCTTCAGCCGCACGCTTTTTTCGCACCTCTTTAGGATCAGCAATCAGTGGGCGGTAGATTTCAACACGATCTTTGTCACGGAGCTGGTGTGATAACTGAGTGATCTTGCCAAAAACCCCGACTTTATTCTTCTTAAGATCAATCTCGGGAAAATCATCCAGTATGCCTGACTGCTCAATGGCATCTTGCACTAAAGCGCCCTTATCTAGCTGAAGTGACAACAGTTCCTGCTTATCTGACAGACCATAGGCAACCTCAACGAGTATTTTCTCAGCCATACAGCTCATCTGCCCTTTTCACAAAAGCATCCACCAAGGTATTCGCAATCTGGTTAAATACAGGACCAATTGCCATACCTAGCAGGCGATTAGAAAATTCAAATTCGAGATCCAGAGAGATCTTGCATGCCTGACCCTGAATATCATCAAAACGCCAGAAACCATTCAAATGCTTAAAGGGACCATCCAGAAGTTTCATTTCAATCATCTTGTTTTTCTGTAACCAGTTACGCGTACTAAAATCCTTGTGAACAGCACCTTTGGAAATGGTCACCATAGCTTCTACAACATCCCCTTCACGGCTCAATTCTTTCGATGCACCACACCAGGGGAGAAATTCAACATAACGATCCACGTTATCCACAACCTTGAACATTTGTTCGGGAGAGTACGGCACCAGCGCACTGCGATTAATTGTTGGCATAAAAATCCTGACTTGCTATTTGATGTGCCCTATAATAGCCGAATGGCAAAACGAAAGAAAAAAAAAGGGCATGGTGGTCTCACCATCGCACTCAACAAAGCAGCACGTCACAACTATTTTATAGAGCAAACCTATGAAGCAGGCCTGGTACTGGAAGGCTGGGAAGTGAAAAGCCTGCGCGATGGGCGAGCGCAGCTAAAAGAAAGCTATGTGCAAATCAACAAGGGCGAGGCATGGCTTTATAATGCCCATTTCTCCCCCCTGCTGTCGGCATCCACGCACATCAACCCTGACCCGACACGCGCCCGCAAGTTGCTGTTACACGACTATGAAATTTCACGCTTAATCGGTGCAACAGAACAAAAAGGCTATACCATCGCCCCACTAGCGCTGTACTGGAAAAAAAATCGCGTCAAGCTGGAAATTGGACTCGCCAAAGGCAAGCAGCTACATGATAAACGCGCTGCCTCCAAAGAAAGAGACTGGAATCGGGAAAAACAGCGCATTATGAAAAACAATTACTAACCCTGCAAATGAACCCGTCTTAGCGTTTCTTGCCAATTCGGGTTCGCCTTTGCCTGATGCAGGCGAAAAAACCGTCCCACCTCATTCTCGTACCAGCCCGAATACGCCTGGTTTGGCTCACACTCATAAGCCCACCAGACGCCATCAGCGTCCTGAGCCAGCCATTGTGCCCAATCAGGCAAAACCAGCTCATAAGTATCAAACTCAGGCTCTGCCAACTTCCTTATCCAGCTCACCATTGCGCAAACGAGCTAAATACTCCTTGAGTGCTTTAGCTACCTTACCCTGCAACAAATACAGCGCAAAGAAATTAGGAAATGCCATAGACAACAACAGCAAATCACTAAAGTCCAGAATATTGCCCGCACTCACCACAGAAGCCAGCACAATAAAGCCGACAAAAATAATGCGATACAACAGCGAAAAACGCTCACCAAACAGATAAGTCCAGCAACGCTCGCCATAATAGGACCAGGAAATCATCGTACTGTAGGCAAACAACACCACAGCAACCGAAAGAATAACAGGGAACCAGGAAATCACCGAACCAAATGCTTTTGCAGTGAGTGCCGCACCCTTACTATCTGCAACCAGTTGCGAGTATTCCGGAGCGTTATACACGCCCGTCAGAATAATCACCAATGCCGTCATGGTACAAATCACAATAGTATCAATGAATGGCTCATACAACGCCACAAAGCCTTGTCGAACAGGATACTTGACCATTGCCGCCGAATGCGCAATAGCCGCTGAACCAATTCCCGCCTCACTGGAAAAAGCAGCCCGTTTAAAACCCTGCACCAGCACACCGACCATACCGCCAGCCACAGCCACAGGAGAAAATGCCTCCCTGACAATTTTCACCAATGCAGCCGGAATATCCGCCGCATGCGAACCAATAATCCAGATACAGGCAGCCAGATAAATAAACACCATCAACGGCACAATCGCCTCAGCCGTATGCGCAATTCGCCGGATACCACCAATAATGACAATACCTACGGCAAGCGCCATAATCAGTCCAAAAACGATAGGATACTGGTTAAAGAAAGAAACCTCATTCTGCACTGCCCCCATTGCCTGACTCAGCTGAAAAGCGTTACCGCCGCCCAGCGATGCACCAATAGCAAAAATCGCAAACAATGCAGCTAGCACCTTGCCCAACCCTGTCATACCTTTTTCAGCAAACCCTTTGGACAAATACTCCATCGCCCCGCCCATGACACGACCATCTGGTCGAAACTCACGATACATTTGTGCCAGTGTGACCTCAGTAAACTTCGATGTCATGCCAAAAAAGCCCGCAACAATCATCCAGAACGTCGCACCCGGCCCACCAATACTTACCGCAATCGCCACCCCGGCTATATTCCCCAGTCCCACAGTTGCAGAAAGCGCTGTAGTAAGTGCCTGAAAAGGCGTGACTTCACCCTTGGCATCGGGAGCCTGATAATCACCACGAATAATGCGCAAGGCATGCCCCATCATGCGGATATTGATAAAACCAAAACGCAGGGTCAGAAATACCGCCCCGACAATCAGCCAGCCAACAATAAACGGTACCGAAGCCGCACCCGGCATTACATCAAAGAAAATAACCTTCGCCAGGAAGCCATTAATAGTCCCCACCCAGTCATTGAAAGTGCTGGCACTTGCTGTCCCTGAAATGAGTAGCAACAGCACCCCTATTAAAATAGGTCTGCCGAAGCGGAATAAAAATGTTGTCATTGATTGCTCCTTTGGTTGATTATTGGTAACTACTCAGCATATAGCCAATTATCCAGTACACGCCAGAGCTCCTGCAAACCTTCCCCCTTAAGTGCAGAAAATGTCTGTACAGAAACTGGCATAGAATATTGCTTCAGTTCTTTCTTGACAGCAAGCAAGGCACGACTAGTCATACCACGCTTAAGCTTATCAGACTTATTCAGCAGCACATGCACCGATAACTGCCTATCCGCTGCCCAGCGCAGCATCATGCGATCATAGTCCTTCATGGGATGTCTAATATCCATTACCAGAATAACCCCCTGCAATGTCCAGCGCGTATCAAGGTAAGACTCAATGAAGCGCTGCCACTTATGCTTCACTTTTTCAGGAACCTTTGCATAACCATAACCAGGCAAATCCACCAGATAGCGACCTTCCGGGAGTGAAAAAAAGTTGATCAGCTGAGTTCTCCCGGGTGTTTTACTGGTTCTTGCCAGACTACGCTGCTGACAGACCTTATTGAGAGAGCTGGATTTGCCAGAGTTGGAACGCCCTGCAAAAGCCACCTCAAAGCCCAACTCAGGGGGCAATGAATTAATGCCTGACGCACTTTGGAAAAATTTTGCCTGATGATAGTTCTTATTCACGTGATCTGCGCATAATTAAAAGTTTCCCGAGTATATGCGTTCTCTTATTATTTTGCACATTAGCAACCTATAAAACCACTAACTCACACTCACAGAGACTACGCCCTGATTTTATCAAGTAGCATGAACTAATATTTGCTAATGCATTCCTTCATATGATATATACAGTGCACCTATTTCAGGAGACTCTGATAAATTCCGCCTGGAATTGCCGAGAGTCTCCTTAAGACAATAATATCTCAATATTTACCCTATAGACTTCAGGATTACTTAATGAAAAATTCTATGATAAAGCCCACCCTAATCGGTCTTGCACTACTACTTGGTGCCACAAGCGCAAATAGTTTTGCCAATGAACAAAAAGCAGAAAAACCTGCTGCTGGCGATGCCAGCAAAGGCAAGGTCTTATCTGCCACCTGTGCAGCCTGCCACGGTGCTGATGGCAACAGCGCCAACCCTCAATGGCCCAAGCTTGCCGGACAACATGCAGCGTACATTGAGAAACAGCTGACTGACTTTCATGATCAAAAAAGAAAGGATGCCACCATGTCTGCCATGGCTGCCCCATTAACTCCTGAAAACATTAAAGACCTTGCTGCTTATTTCTCAAGCCAGAACGCCAAGCCTGGTGCTGGCAAGGAAGACCTTGTCGAACAGGGTAAAATAACCTATAAGGGCGGAAACCTGACCTCCAAAGTAACGGCCTGTGCCGCCTGCCATGGTCCTACCGGAATGGGGAACCCCGCAGCAGGCTACCCTCGACTAAGCGGTCAGCACTCAGCTTATGTGACAAAACAACTTAAAGACTTTAAAAATGGTGTACGTAGCAATGACAGCTCAAGCATTATGCGCGATATTGCCAAACGCATGACTGATGATGAAATAGCTGCCGTAGCAGAATACATTGCCGGTCTTCACTGATAGTTAAACCTTTTTTAAATTGTCAGCTGGGTAACCCATAGCGGACTTATGCAGGGTTACCCAATATACCTACTCTTCCCTCCATGAAAGTATTGCAAGATGGTAACTATTAAGCAAAACCAGTGCACACTGAGTAGTTACGAAAAATGAACTTTCAGTCTATAGCAATGTCTTCCCACATACATCTCAAAGGTTAACAATTAACAGGACAATAACAATGAAACAAAGCTCTTTAAAACTCGCTACGATTATACTCTTTGGAGTCTTGGGACTTACTGGCTGCCTATCGAGTAACAGCAATGCTGAAAGCACTGAACAGGCTAAAGCCACTTCTACTGCTCCCACATTTATTGAAGGTAAACATTACGTTGATATCTTCCCTGAAATGAATACCGATGCAGAAAAGGGCAAGATTGAGGTTATTGAGTTGTTCTGGCTGGGGTGTCCACACTGCTATGCACTGGAACCTACCATTAAGGAATTCATAAAGAACAAGCCTGATGATGTGGAATTTAAACAAGTCCCCGCTGTACTGAATCCTCAATGGGCATTTCACGCCAAAGCCTTTTACGCAGCCAAAGCTCTGGATCCCACGAATCAGCACCACCTGATTGACAAACTGTTTGATGAAATCCACAAAAAACACAACCGCCTGAATACGCCAGAAAAACTGGAAAAGTTTTTTACCGAGCAAGGCTACAGTAAGGCAAAATTTAATAACGCACTGCACTCCATGGCAGTCAGTGCTGCCATGAGTCATGCAAACACAATCAGCACAGAATCCCAGGCCACTGCTGTCCCTACACTGATTATCAACGGCAAATATCGCACTAGTGCCTATATGGCAGGTGGTGAAGAGAACCTGATAAAAGTGATGAATATGCTAATCGAGAAAGAGAGGAAGCAATAATATGCGCAGCCTCTCTGCCCTTGACCGCCTGATTAATGAAGTCGATCAATCACTCAGAACGGTATTCGCAACACCTCCCACCACGGAGCGCCCCTACCCGGCAGAAAACATTACCGAGAGCACACCATTAAGCAACGATGAGCGAAAACTGGCAGCCAGCCTGATGCGTATTAATCATGCTGGTGAAGTATCTGCACAGGGCTTATATAGAGGACAAGCCATCACAGCCAAACGCGAGGATATTCGCGAACAGATGGAACGCTCAGCGGCAGAAGAGAATGATCACTTATACTGGTGTGAAAAGCGCATTCGCGAGTTAGACAGCCACAAAAGCTTTTTGAACCCCGTCTGGTACTGGGGCTCTTTCAGCATTGGCGCACTGGCAGGAATGGTCGGTGACAAATGGAGCCTGGGGTTTGTTAAGGAAACCGAGGATCAGGTAGTCCGCCACCTGGACAGCCACATCACCAGGCTACCTGCCAACGACCTGCCTGATATGGCTATTCTGCAGAAAATGAAAGAAGACGAGCAACATCACGGAGATATCGCTGTGCAAGCGGGTGGGGCAAAGTTGCCCTGGCCGATTCGCAAGATTTCAATGCCGCTAACATCAAAAATCATGACCGCATTAAGTGCTCGTATCTGATTCCTGACTCTCCTCATCACTTGATAGCTTCGCTTCAAGTTCAGAAACCACCTTTTCCAGTGCCTCCAGCTTTTCCCGTGTCCTGAGCAATACGGCATTTTGAATATCAAACTCTTCACGAGTAACCAGATCCATCTTCTTCAGCTGGCTTTGTAAACCGCTACGCAAGTTATTTTCAATATCCTCTCTTACCTTATCGACAGAGTCAGGGAGCAGCCCTGACAAACGTCCCGCCAGATCTTCAAGGGGTATTTTGGGTGCATTCATTATGTCTTACCTCATCGGAACAAAGTCTACAGTATAATTGCTTGCGACATGAGGTGCATAACATTATGCTTACGGAGGCACTTGTGCAATCCACAGACAACCCAAACTGAGTACACCCTATGTCTACACCCAATATCGACGCAGTAAAAAACTACCTTCTTGATCTTCAGGATCGTATCTGCCAGGGACTGGAACAAGCCGATACCAAAGCCCGCTTTCAGGAGGATAACTGGCAGCGTGAAGCTGGTGGCGGTGGACGCACCCGTGTACTATCAAATGGTAAAGTTTTTGAACAGGCTGGCGTTAATTTCTCTCATGTCTTTGGTGCCAACCTGCCTGCTTCTGCTACAGCTCATCGTCCCGAACTCGCTGGAAGAAACTTTCAGGCAGTAGGGGTTTCACTGGTGATCCACCCGCATAACCCCTTCATCCCGACGTCTCATGCCAATGTGCGATTTTTTATCGCCGAAAAGGAAGGTGCAGAGCCAATCTGGTGGTTTGGTGGAGGTTTTGACCTGACACCCTACTACGCTTTTGATGAAGATTGTCAACAGTGGCATCAAACAGCTTTTTCCGCCTGTGAACCGTTTGGTGAGGAAGTCTATGAAAAATATAAAAAATGGTGTGATGAATATTTCTATCTAAAACACCGAGGGGAAACTCGCGGCATAGGAGGTCTGTTTTTTGATGACCTGTTTGAATGGGGTTTTGACAAATCCTTCGCATTTATGAAAAGTGTGGGGGATCACTACCTGAAAGCCTATTTACCTATCGTAGAAAAAAGGAAAGATACTCCCTATGACGATCAGCACCGGGATTTCCAGTTATATCGTC
>JALVFC010000462.1 GCA_027030285.1 Thiotrichaceae bacterium
ATATTTCTATTCAGCATGAAGAAAATACCCTGAAAGCACTAATTCAGCTCACAGTACAAGTTGAAAATACAGACCAGCTGGAAATGATACTATCAAGGTTATCCCAACTACATAGTGTGATGGATGTAAAGCGTATAGGTTAACCAGAATCAGGTAATGCTAAATAATTAATCAGGATAAATGGTAAGCACAAAAAAGCCCGGTAGATCCGGGCTTTGGGTTTGACTTTATATAGGTTTGTTAAAACTTACTTACGAGAACCCGGGCCATTAAGCTCCAGTCCATTACCCATATAAGCCTCAAAATACTCCAGTGCTTTGTACTCTTTGCTTTGAGCCTTAAAAGGCTTAGCGCGAACCTGTTTGTTACAACCAGCATAGCGACGGTGCATCGTACCCAGGTTACCCCATTTGGAGCGGTAAACGGGGAAGTGTGTTGTATGTCCTAAAGCTGGACTCAGAATATCAGCACGAATTTTTTGTCCAGAATAATAAACATGACAGTCAGCACACGCCATATTAAGTTGCCCGCGTTTGGCGTAGAAAAAATGCTTGCCTTTGTTATACCAGGCTTCTGCTTTCTCGTTGGGTATTTTTACATCAATCTTCTGACCGCGCCCCTGGTAAGCGATATAGGCAGATAGCTTGGCAAGTTTACCCTTCTTCCATTTTAGTGGCTTCTCACCATTATCAGTGCGGCATTTGTTAATGGCGCCTTCCAGCGTCACGATGTCGTCAGTCTTGTCATCATAGTAGGGATATTTCACGCGGATGGCAGAGACATCCTTGCCAAGACAGTCTGCATAAGATTTTCCATTAGCGAACTTCTTACCCCACAGCTTTTCTCCATCGTCAATAGCAAGCTCGTAGGGAGGAAACTCTTCCATTTCTTCCCACTGCTCACGTGAAGCCTCATCGACAGCGTAAACACCATTTTTATAGTCTTCAAAAGCTGTGTTAGGAAACTTCTTTTTAAAATAGTCCTGAAATGCCGCCAGGTCATCAGCAGGTGATGCTTGCAGTCCCACAAGAGGGGTTAAGCCAAGCGCCAGCGCAGTCGCAGCAATAGCTAATAGTTTTTTCATTGATTAATACTCCAAAATCTTTTAATTCATATGCGCGATACTTACAGGCTGAGGATGTAATCAGCAACCTTTTCGATTTCATCTTTGGACAAGATGGCATGTGCCCCAAATGGAGGCATAATCGTATTCGGATTTTTTGCCCTGGCATCCGCGATTTGTGCTATCAGCGCCTCTTTGGTAAAGCGGGACTTCATGGCTATCAAAGGTGGTCCAATAGTACCTTCCATATCTTTCCCGGTAATACGATGACAGGCAAGGCAGTTCCCTTTCTTTTTGTTAAAAGCAAGTTTTTTACCTTCCTCCAGTGGTGAGGCGGCCTTGTCACCGTCACCAGCGATTGCACTATTTGTGGTTATGCCCATAACCGCAGCAATAGCAACAGCGCTTGCAGATGTTATTAACAGGCGAAACTTTTTTCGCATAGTTTGCTCCATTTTTTCTAATGATAAGTTTAAGTTTGCATGTGATAGTCAATACTCACACATGGTTTTTGTATCCTCCGGTGGCTTCATACTAGGACAAAATCATTGCATGCGCAACTATATTGATATAGATCAAGATCATTAGTATATTCTAATATTTGTACTTGTTTATGGGTTGCTTCTCTGCAGATTATTAAATCTGGATTGCAGGCGCGACATATCCTGCGCACTGACACCTGACAACTTCATAGCCTGTTGCAATTGCGCCCTCGCCAGCTGATATTCCCCAATACGTATATTTCTATCAGCTGAGGCAATATAGGCATCCGCTATGTAGCCCATTTGTTTGGCTACCTCCTGTTTTACTTCAAAAAATGCAAGACTGGTTTGCTC
>JALVFC010000463.1 GCA_027030285.1 Thiotrichaceae bacterium
AATTGTCAGTCCACAAGCTATTTATCGAGCCCTGGCAGAAGACTTTATGCGTGGTCTGGCGGCTACTGAGAAGAAAAAGGATGAAAAGGATGCGGAAAGTAGTGTTTATAGACAAAATAAGTAACTACACAGCGTAATTTTCGTTATCCGTGCCATTTCTTGTCGGAAGGCGCTAAAGCTTTTCCGACCTACTCTGTTGCAGGTCGGGTAAGGAACGCCACCCGACATTTTAATTGCTGGTAGGTTTTTCCCGTGCGATTTACCTAAAAAGAATTGCGCGTCTTGATAAGAAACTGAAAGCTGCCGATGCTGCTTCGTTCATTCAAAGGCACTGCAAAGTCAAGATGTATGGTTTTCGCTGAGCTGGAGCGGGTTGGTACCATGCGCAAGCCAAATCCAACATCGCCAAGAAGCCGTGCGTCATTATCTCCTCCCCAGGCAGTGCCAGCATCTACAAAGGCAACGGCTCCGAATTTGGCTATATGCAGTGGATACCAGTTGAAGTGAAAGCGTCTTTCAGCGGTAAGCAATACGGATTTGTCGCCTGCCTGAAAGCCGGTTGGATAGCCGCGCAGTCCTGTTTCACCGCCTAACACAATCTGTTCACCTGGCAGCAAATTGCTTTGTTCATTCAGAAGTCCTGAGAAATACCAGCTGTTGCCTGTGTCATTAAACGCATACCATTCACCCTGCAAGGTGAGTTTTTCACCTTCGAGTACACCATTGCCCAGATAGGAGTCTATCCCGAAACGCAGGAAGCCAAGGCTATCCTGACTCAGTTCATATCCCTTGCTGAGCTGGGCGGTCAGTAATAACTGGTTATCGTCAGAGCCAAACTGCTCGTTTAGTAGCCCCACACCAGTTGAATAATTGAGCCCAAGCTGGACATCCTCAATTTGTCCCATGGTTTTATAATTAGTGCGTTTGGTGAATTTATCCTGCGTATACTCATACTTTAGCCAGGGGTAGGATTCAACTACGGACAAGGGCTGGTTAGTAACATTGGTGGCTGTCCCGAAGTCGTTACTGGTATATTGCCAGCCCACTTTAAAGCGGGAAACATGATCATCCTGTAAGCCCTTTGACCAGCCGTAAAACACAGAGTGCGTGTCGTTCTTTTGACTGACTTTGGAGATAACATTGCCGTTCTCGTAAATGGAATTGTCCTGAGTAAAGGATGAAGAGGATATTCCCCAGGCTCGATGCGTATCCAGTGCATAAAAGGGCAGACCAAAATCAACCGTATGCCCCTTGCCATCTGAATTATCCTCAAAAGATAAAAACAGACGTTTTCGAGAACCGAACAGTTGTGGGGCAAGATATGATAGCAAGGTGGAGTTGCGTTCCGTTTGATTCTTGTAACTTAATGACAGGCTTTTGCCTAAGCCGAGCAGATTATGCTCCTGGATTTCCACCCCGGAACGATTATTGCCACCAGAACGACCAAAAGAAACGCCCGGGGTCAGTGTCCATTTGTCAGTGGTCTTGATGGTAATGTTTAATTTGTCACCACAGCGTTCCACCGGAACCACAGAAGCGTCTTTCAGATAACGGTCAGCGCGTAGATGACGCTCGGTTTCCTGTAATTTCTGTAATGAGAAGGCATCGCCTTCCTTAAATAATAACTGCTGACGAACTGTAGAATCCCTGGTTTCAATATGAATTTTGTTAGCCCATCTATGCAGAAATGTTTGTTCACTCGGTTTTGACAGGTCAAAAACATCCGCAGTATCAATGCTGATTGTGCCGATGGTTAAAGGCTGATCAGAATGTTTATCTAAGGATTCTGCCTGCGCCAAAGAATAGGGAATACATTCATCTGCACTGGTCGTATGAAACATGAGGAGGGCAGCCGACAGGAAAATGATAGACGCTGAATATCTCATATATAGTTTATA
>JALVFC010000464.1 GCA_027030285.1 Thiotrichaceae bacterium
AAATATTCCAGCAAGGTCAGTAATGGACGTTCCCCATCATCCAGAGTCATAAAATCAACAAATTCAAAAACCCTTGGATCCTTCACATTACGCAGTTCAGTATTAATATAGCCCCCACCAAGGACAATCTTTGTATGTGGTGATTTGGCTTTTATATACTTACCAACCTGTAATGCTGCCAGCATATTTCCGGGAAATGGCACGGTCACACCTACCAGATCGGGCTGCACCGTTTGTAAATACGAATCCAGAAAAACCTGCATGAGCTTCTCGGTAAAACCAGACTCCCCCTGCAAGGTATTGTAAAGATCATCAAAAAGAGGGTTGGAAGCTGCAAGTTGTTCACCATAGCGCGAAATTTCGAAATTGGCATCTACTCCTTCGTTGATTACCCGAACCAGATCATCCACAAATAAAGTTGCCAAATATTTCGCCTTATCCTGTGTACCCATCTCTCCAAAAGCCCAGCCCATGACATCACCGACAGTAGCTTCCATCTCGTCCAGAGCTGAAAAACAGGGACCTTCAGGCAAGAATTTGCGTGACACAATGCGCAGTGCAAGACTAGGATTCTTGCCCTGCAAAAAACCAATAACAGGTTCAACCAATGCCAGATAAGTATCAAAATAGGCAAAGAAGTGATATACAGAATCAGGTAAATCTGCGTCATCTACTTCAGCGTAACGCTCATCGACTACCTCATAGATCTGCCGCAATCCTTTTTTACTTAGCATTGCCAGTAAGACTTCAATCGCCAGATCACGCTGTGCTACGCGATATCCCTGTCCCCGTAAAAAGCCGGTTAAATACGCCGTTGCTGGATACGGTGTATTCAATTGCGTCATCGGTGGAATAATGAAGAGTGTTTTCATATAAGGGCAGCCATTGTAGCGTATCTGATATGTGAAATTTAGATAGTGGACTTGTAACTACTCAGCATGGTAAATAGCGGAGGCAGTAACTTATTGATTATTAGGAGCGCTGTAAATACCCCCCCGTAAGCTCTGCGACAGCTTCCCTGCTGCCGAAGCCCTAATAATCAATAACTCACCGCCTCACAATACAATTACCCTGAGTAGCTACCTGGACTTTAGCATTAATGAGCCACCGACAGCAGCACAAACCTGAACATAGCTAATATTTGTTGTAAACCTGTTAAAAATAACACATACCGACCGGTATGAATGTGCTATACTCAACATTATACTAAAACAAATACAGCTTATGAGTATTACCAGTAAAACACCATGGTGGCATCTTCTATCCTGCTCCCACCAGCAAAACATTCACTCCTCTGAAGAAACTCGCAGCAGGATTCTTGATGCCGCTTTTGCAGAAATTCACCGGGTAGGCTTTCAGGCAGCCAGCATACAGAATATTTTGAAGAATACAGGGCTGACCAAGGGTGCTTTATACCATCACTTTCCTAATAAAAATGCACTCGGTTATGCTGTGGTCGATGAGATTATTAGCAAATCCGTACATGAAATCTGGATTAGTAAACTTGAAGATGCCGAAGACCCTATTGTAGTCCTGCAACAAATTATTATCGACACCGGAGCTGTTTTTACCCAGGAAGATATTGAACTGGGATGTCCACTGAGCAATCTTTCCCAGGAAATGTCGACTATTGACCCTGAATTTCGAACCCGACTGGAGAAAATCTATACTAACTGGCGCAACTCACTTGAAAAGACATTAGAAAAAGGCAAGAAAAAAGGTTATGTTTCAGACCGAGTAAATTCCCGCCAATTTTCCATTGTCTTCATTGCAACTTTGGAAGGCTGTATCGGCATGGCAAAAAACTCACAAGACATGTCTGTCTTGATGGACTGTGGGAGTGGCTTAATCAACCTGTTAAATACATTACGTCCACATGGAGACGACCGTGTCTGAAAGATATACAAACTGGATTCTAAAGCACCGCTGGTCAGTACTTATTTTATCTGTTCTTGCCGTTCTTATTCTGATTAGCGGTGCACGCTTGCTGAAATTTGATAATGACTACCGTGCCTTTTTTGACGGCTCCAACCCTCACCTGCAAGCTTTTGAGGAACTACAGGCGACCTATACCAAAAATGACAATGTGTTGATGGTACTAGCGCCTAAAGACAAAAATGTTTTTACACCAGCCACCCTGAAAGCGGTTAAAGATGCCACGGAAAAAGCCTGGCAAACTCCTTATTCATTACGGGTGGACTCCCTCACCAACTTTCAGCATACCCACTCGGAAGGTGATGATCTTACCGTTGAGGATCTGGTTGATGACCCGGACAGTTTATCACCCACTGACCTGGAAAAAATCAAGAATATCGCCTTACATGAACCACTACTGGTACATCGACTCATCTCGCCTCAAGCACATGTAACGGCGATAAACATCACCGTCGAACTTCCTGGCAAAACCCAAAACGAGGTACCTGACGTTGCCGCCTCCGTACGAGAGCTAGCGCACTATATTGAAACAACCTACCCGGATATCAAGGTATACCTCTCAGGCATTGTCATGATGAATAATGCCTTCCCCGAAGCATCCAAATACGATATGACGCACCTGACGCCACTGTCATATCTGGTGATACTCATTGTTTTGCTGATAATGTTGCGCAGCTTCTCGGGCATTATCACGACACTATTGTTACTATCGCTATCAATTATGGCAGCGATGGGGTTCGCTGGCTGGGTCGGCTATCCACTCACCTCACCCTTATTTAGCGTGCCTGTTATTGTCATGACGCTCGGCGTTGCCGATAGTGTGCACATACTAAGTAACTGGCGACAGGAAATCCTCCGTGGACGTGATAAAGTCTCTGCCATGGCGGAGAGCCTGCGTATCAATACAGGTCCTATTTTTCTCACTTCAATCACGACCGCTGTGGGCTTTATGAGCCTCAACTTTAGTGATGCGCCACCTTTTCGGGCACTTGGCAATGTTGCAGCAGTTGGCGTAATGATTGCATGGTTCCTTTCCATGACACTATTACCTGTAATGATGACCCTGTTACCAACACGTATCAAACCACATCCCTCTGATAAAAAAGAGCAAATGAAGTGGGTTTCTGACCTGGTGATCAATCAAAGAAAACCGTTACTATGGGGCTTGAGCCTGCTGATACTGGGCCTACTGGCATTTATTCCCAAAAATGAGCTTAACGATGTTTTTGTTAAATATTTTGACAAGCGCGTTGAATTTCGTACCGATACGGACTTTGTCGTCAATAACCTTACAGGCGTTTATTTTATTGACTTTTCACTGGATTCTGGTGACAAGGGTGTGTCCGACCCGAAATTTCAACAAGACGTTGAAAAGCTCGCTCAATGGCTACGCACCCAGCCTGAAGTGCTGCATGTCAATACCATCACGGACATTATGAAACGCCTCAACAAAAACATGCATGGCGATGATCCTGCCTGGTACAAACTACCGGAGGATAAAAACCTGGCAGCACAATATCTGCTACTTTATGAAATGTCTTTACCATACGGCCTGGATTTAAACAACCAGATTGATATAAACAAGCAGTCTACACGGCTGTCAGCCACCCTGAAAACCATTGACACAGAACGCTTCCTGGAACTGGAACAGCGCATCCATGACTGGATGAAAACCAATACACCCGACATCCTTACCTATGGCTCAAGTCCTGGCGTGATGTTTGCAAATATTGGTCATATGAATATTCGCAGCATGCTCAAGGGTACAGTCATTGCACTGGTTGTCATATCACTATTACTCATAATCGCCCTGCGTTCGGTGCGTTACGGTCTGCTAAGCCTGATACCAAACCTGGTTCCTGCTGGCATGGCATTTGGCCTCTGGGGGATTATTAACGGCAATGTCGGTCTAAGTCTCTCAGTTGTTGCTGCGATGACGCTGGGTATTGTGGTGGATGATACGGTTCACTTTATGAGCAAATATCTGCGAGCCAAGCGTGAGAAAGGTCTGCAGGCTGAAGCTGCCATCCATTACGCTTTCTCAACAGTGGGTATTGCTCTGGTAGTCACCTCTGTTGCTCTGGTAGCTGGCTTTCTGGTACTCGCCACTTCATCGTTTCAGTTGAACTCTTCGATGGGGGTCATGGTCTCTATTGTCATCAGCTTTGCGCTACTTGTTGACTTTTTATTCCTGCCACCATTAATGCTTACACTGGATAAATGGCTTAATGGTCATAAAAGTCATTAACCCAATAATTCGAGAAAATAACATGAAAAGAACAATGAAAAATATCGCACTTGTAAGCTGCCTGAGCTTGCTAACAATCATAACCAATACGGCCAATGCCGAAACCTCCCAGGAAAAAGGTCTGCGTATTGCCAAAGAAGCCGATGCCCGTGACAGTGGTTTCAAGGATTTCACCGCAGACATGAAAATGATACTGAAAAACCGTGCTGGCAAAACCAGCCAACGCAATATTCGTATCAAAACACTGGAAGTACAGGGTGATGGCGACAAAAGCATTTCCTTCTTTGATTCGCCAGCAGATGTTAAAGGGACCACCATGCTGACACATTCGCACGGTCTCAAACCGGACGATCAATGGCTTTACCTGCCAGCGCTTAGACGTGTCAAACGTATTAACTCCCGCAATAAATCCGGTCCTTTTATGGGCAGTGAATTTGCCTTTGAGGATCTGGGCTCACAGGAAGTACAAAAATACACCTATAACTACCTGCGCCAGGAGCCATGCGGAAACGGCTGGACTTGTCATGTCATTGAGCGCAAGCCTGCCTATAAATACTCAGGCTACTCCAAACAGATTGGCTGGCTGGATACCAAAGAATACCGTCCTGTTAAAGTCGAGTTCTATGATCGCAAAGGCAGCAAACTAAAAACCCTGACCTACTCTGGTTACAAGGAATATATCGGACATTACTGGCGTCCTGCAAAAATGTTCATGCAAAACCACCAGACAGGAAAATCCACCACATTAACATGGAGCAATTATAAATTTCGTAATGGCCTGACACCCAGAGACTTTAATCAAAATGCCATTAAAAGGCGCTAAGCGAAGAACCATGTTAAAACTTAAGATACCACCTCCTGCCTATATGCTGATTTTTGCAGCTTGCATGTGGCTGCTCAATCGCTACTTCCCAATGCATGATGTGATTCCCACTGCGTGGCGGAAGGCAGGACTGGTCATTATCGGCAGTGCCTTTTTGCTGGACCTGTCATCCTTATTCCTGTTTTTCAGACGCAAAACAACCCCAAACCCTTTTTCGCCCGAAAAGGCCAGCCAGCTTGTTACCTCCGGGATGTACCGCATTACCCGCAATCCCATGTATGTCGGTCTTGCCGTTTTGCTGACAGGTTGGGCAATTTATCTGGGCGGCTTGAGCCCTTTCCTGTTGATCCCTCTGTTTATAGCTGTATTGACCTATCAACAAATCATTCCAGAAGAAAAAATTCTTCAGGAAAAATTTGGACAAGCCTACCTTGACTATAAAAAGTCTGTTAGGCGCTGGTTATAACTACATGGACATTTACCGCTAACCAATGATTGTTATGAATACTAATTCACTACTTCCTCCTATATTCCTTGCAACACTATTAAGCACAACAACTGCGATAGCAGTTTCACCCGAAACACCGGTTGCCAGAAATACAAGCAGTGACCTCACCAGTACAGAAAATCAGACAGCGAATAATGCTGAGGAAACAGACACAGAGAATACATCTGGGGAAACAGAAACAAATGAAACGGACTCAAAGCCCGCTTTTATTGATATATCAGGTAACCTTTCAATAGAAACTCGCTTCTTTACTCAAAAAGCTTTGTTCCCAGGCCAGAAAAGTGGAGGTCTTTCAATCAGCCTGCAACCCGAGCTCAGAAAGAGCTGGGACAATGACCGTAAATCATTCACCTTTATCCCCTATTATCGCTGGGACAACCGTGATGATGAGCGCACTCACGGCGATATACGCCAGCTGGATTTCACCGTTGCCAGCGGTGACTGGGAATACCAGGCAGGCATAAGCAAGGTTTTCTGGGGCGTAACCGAGTCGCAACATCTGGTCGATATTATCAACCAGACCGACAGCGTGGAAAATATCGACGGTGAGGACAAACTGGGTCAGCCCATGCTACGCATTAGTCGCATTATGGACAATGGCTCATTGGGACTCTATATCCTGCCCTATTTCAGAGAACGTACTTTCCCCGGCATTGCAGGCCGCCTGCGTTCACCGTTAGTCATCGACACCAACAACCCACAATACGAATCCTCTGACAAGCAAAACCACCTGGATTATGCGCTGCGTTGGGAACACACGATGGATGCCATTGATCTTGGGCTTTCCTGGTTTGATGGCACATCCCGTGAGCCTGATCTTAAGATTACTGGCCCTACATCTGCTACCCCCTACTATCCACAAATCCAGCAACTAGGGCTGGACTTGCAATACACCGCAGAAGCCTGGCTCTGGAAACTGGAAGCACTGCGCAGGGAAACCCGTGATTCTGGCTATAACGCAGCAGTCGGTGGTTTTGAATACACCTTCAGTGGCATCAATGACTCAGGCGCTGACCTGGGTACATTGATGGAGTATCACACGGACTCACGCGGCAAAAATGCCAGCTCACCTTTCCAGAATGATATTTTTGTGGGCGCACGTCTGGCACTTAATGACACACAAAGCACAGAAGTGTTAGCCGGTGCAATCTATGATCTGGATTACCACAGCAAAACACTGCGTATAGAAGCCAGCCGCCGCCTTGGTGACAATATCAAGATCAATCTGGAAGCCCAGGCAGTAAGCTCATCAGACCCCAATGACCGTATACTAAATGCCATCAGGGATGATGATTTTATTCAGCTGGAAATCCAGCGCTATTTTTAGCGTTATTATTAATTCTGTTACACATCCCCCCAGGCTGATTGAACCAGTGCAAGCATTGCAATTGCAGCAGTTTCAGCACGCAATATTCTGCTGCCTAACGAGATCAGGGTGATGTCTTGCTTCTGTATCGCTGCAAGCTCCTCATTGGTAAAACCCCCTTCTGGTCCAATCAGCACATCAACAGATGACTGTTCTGGATCACTCAGATTGTCAATCGGTACCGCAGCCACGGGAGAAAGCGCCAGACGTAAAGAGGCTGTTTGCGCAGCCAGATAATCCTGCAATGGAACAGGCGGGAACACCTCCGGAATCCGGTTGCGACCACATTGCTCACATGCATTGATCACCACCGAACGCCAATGCTGTAGCTTTTTCTCCATCCGCGACGACTTTATATTGATCACCGTTCTCTGCGTTTGCACTGGCTGGATGCCTGACACCCCTAGCTCAACAGCTTTTTGAAGGGCAAAATCCATTTTATCCGGCTTGATCAGTGCCAGTACGAGTTGTGTGGTCAATGAAGATTCTCTTTCAACTGGCTCAAAGCCAAGAATCTCAATAGATGCGGAACGTCTGCCAACAGAGGTTAACCGAGCCTGATATTGACCGCCTTCTCCATTAAAAAGTGTCAATTTATCATCTGGCTTCAGGCGCAGAACCTGAATCGCGTGGCGAAAATTTTTCGCTGAGAGTTCCAGAGTCTGCCCCACTGTTAGTAGCTCGTCTTGAAAAAAACGGGGAAATTGCATACTTGGAAAGCTCTTGCAGTAATAATCGTGTGATAATCCCAGATTACTATTTTTTGTCAAGAAAGTGGAATCCTGAATGAAGCAAGGTGTATTTG
>JALVFC010000465.1 GCA_027030285.1 Thiotrichaceae bacterium
AATTGCAGAAGGTGATATGCCATTACGTGATGCCTACTTCCGTCCTGATAAGGTCAGGGAAGCTGGCATTGACCCCATTCTGCGCGGCATGGCATCACAGAAAGCTCAGGCAGTAGACCCCATGATGGTTGATGATCTGCGCAACTTCCTGTTCGGCAAACCCGGACAAGGCGGTTTTGATCTGGCAACCCTGAATATTCAACGTGGACGCGATCATGAGCTGGCAAGCTTTAACGATGCCAGAGAAGCACTTGGTCTATCGCGTATTACCAGCTTCGACGACCCCATCTGGAAAGGTGATTTTGGAGCTAAAATGGCTCAGGTCTATGACAGCCCGGATGATGTAGACCTGTGGGTAGGTGGACTTGCCGAAAAAGAAAGCGGTGATTCCAGCGTCGGCGAAACCTTTAGCCTGATTCTAAAAGACCAGTATGAACGGCTGCGTGACGGTGATCGCTTCTGGTATGAAAACCCGGGTCAGTTTTCACGCAGAGAACTTCGTGAAATCAACAACACATCATTAGCGGACATCATCAGGCGCAATACGGATATCAAGAATATTCAGGATGATGTACTGATCGCCAGAGTGCCCGAAGTAAAAGCCCAGGCTATTGCGCAGCCAGCTAGCATCAATATAGATCCTTTGGCAACACCGACTGTTATTCAGGAAAGTGTTACCAACAGTAATATCCGCACACTTGATAAAGAGGTGCTAAAAGATATCCCTGCACGTCCCGCAAGATAATATGAAGGGGATATTCCATCACGAAGTGCACCATCACTTATGGTGCACTTCGTCCCTAATGTCAGCAAGTTAGCTAAACCCCGTCATTCCAGCGCAGACCGGAATCTATTTATGCAGTGGCGCCAAAGGGGGTGCCGAAGAACGAGGCAGAACCATGAATAATGTACTTACGCTTCGCCCCGTCACACTCACAGTTTCTAAAGCTGCACCTCCAAAGAGTATTGAACAGCCTTGGCTATCTTGAATGTGGAGTGTGTAACTAGCAACCAAACAAGGGAAAATAATCCTCTGCATGCTTGGCAAAAATATCGTTGTGTATGATAGATAATCTTTTCGAGAAGCGTTGGATAACCGCATGCAAATCATGCGGTTTTGCAAAGAACATAAATTTGATATGCACCAGATCCTCATCAAACAGGTTTTCCTGCTGGGAACAAATAGAATACTGCTCCTGCACCTGTTTTTGCAGGGCATCAACAAATGTCAATAAACTTATCGATACCTTCCACTCGGAAATTCTAAAATTTACATCTGCAACCAGTTGGATGCTTTCCAGTGACTGACTGAGTTCAAGATACTCCAGATATTTGTAACATGACTTGCCAAACATTTCACACACGTAAATTGTATCAGCCGGGATAGCCTGCCCAGACAGCTGACTTAATTGTGGATAACTAATATCCTTGAATCCATCAAACTTATTAGCGACAGATGCATGAAACTTGATATGCTCATTATGGTGATCTGGTGATTTAAATTTAGGATTTGTATATAAAACCAGGTTATTCTTGGTATATATGTGTTTACCAATTCTCATATGTTCTCCCCCAAAAACATAAGCGGGTTTGCTCTATTGCTTGCAGCTACTCTTTGTTCGGTATCTTGTTCTTTACAATATTCAATGAGATAAAAACAATAAAAGAACATATATTTTACAGTTACCTACGCGCAGAGAAAGTGCCAAAAAATAACAACATAGTGTTAAATGTCGTTGTCCAAGTTACGGTAAAACACTGTAACATCCATAAAAAGCGTGTATACCTGTTAATTATTACAGCATGCGACTATAAAACAATCAATTTATTCATTGGCATAACTGTCGCTCTCTATGCCTGGTCTTAAGTGTTAATTAAGAGGGCATATAAGAACGCTG
>JALVFC010000466.1 GCA_027030285.1 Thiotrichaceae bacterium
GACTAACAATCTGGCGGTCTAAATCCTTGATAACATCGTTATCACTCCTCCCCATAGTCCTGCTATGACTCGTCGTGATGCTTTGTTCTCAAGGATTTATCCTCGCCAGAGTTATTCTCCTTAATTATTGAATGCTGTACTGGTTTATTCTGGAAAATCATAAATTTTCCTAAGCACAGACACCACATCAAGCACACTCAAACCTGCTAGCCCAAACGGTTTTAATGATAAATCGGGCTCATCGGAGATAGCTGCCAAATACTGTTGCATATCTCGCGCAATAGAATCAGGGAGATTAATTCGCAATCCAGGAGAGAGGATCTGGAACAGCCGAAATATATCATTCTTGTGCTTTTTAATTGCTTTAGAATCAATTTTTTCGCCAGTAGCACGGCGTTTACTTAAATCCAGCCACGCCTTCGCTTTCAATGGAATCAAACAAACCTCTGTAACGACTGGCACACCACTAATATCTATTTTTTGCTGATGAATAAACTGGTAATAGTCTTCATCAAGTAATATGGCAGATAGGCTAGAGACATCTTCATCAATTGGGATAGGCGTTAAATGACTATCATCCCCTAACACCAACACATCTGGTGCTCGTGAAAATAGCTCCAACATAACGGGATAGTTCTTATCTTCTGGCTCATTAAAACGATAAAAGACCTTCTTGTCTGTACTGCGTTGTTGATTTTTGTAACCACCGGCTTTTACAAACGCCCAGAATGCTTCAGCAAAGCTAGCATCTAAGACTTCCACACAAAGCACAATATCCAAATCTTTGGTTGCACGGAAATCAACACCAGCATTTTCCATCACCAGGTCAGAAGCAGCACCACCAATCAGTACGTAGCAATCTCCAAAATCAGCAAAATGCTCTCTGAATTTATCCAAACCCCTTATCATAAATACTGCTCCAGTATTTCTTCAAGTGCCATTTCAACACGCTCATCATCACTATCCCGCAAACTTAAATACAATGAAAACGGATCAGCCACACCATCGACCGCCAATATATTGGGGTCATAGCACCAAATCTGTAATAAAGCTGTACCTGGCTCCTCCACAGGTATGATGTCAATACCTGTTTTTTCTAATGTTTTCCAGGCACCACGGCTCATCGCGTATTCAGGTTGAGCGGGTTCACTTAATAGGGTCTGTCTCGATAATGCCATAATACCCGCAGGCACACACTGTTTACCAGGGATCTTGCGTTCAAAAACACGTACAGTCTGACTTATGGGATTGCGCATTCGCGGGAGCGCCTCATCCCAAACAGCTTTAGGATTTTCTATAAAGCTAACCATCCGCTCACGGCCAACCCGTTCAACCTGAGCAAGCTTAGATACTTCCAATTCATCCAGCGCACGACTCATTGTCATCGCGCTATAACCCAACTGCTTTGATAGTGCTAAAGGGGTCACAGTGCTATCCATACGCCCCAACAGCCAATGGATTAGCACCACCTGTGTGGCAGGGCTAAAACATTTCACCTTTTGCAACTTTTTATGCACAGAACGTGCCCTTAACTCCATACCGAGGGCAGGTAAATACATTTGAACACCAGGGATGATAAAAGAAACCCCCTTTTCAATTAAGCGTTTGCGCACATAGGTAGGCAGAGAATGAGCAACCATACATAAGTCCTCAATTTTAATGGAGGGTATTTGCCCCATGTGTTTAATAAATTGACCAGGCTTAAACTCAGCCTCTTCTCGTAGAAAAGCAGCGGTAAATGACGTACTGCCTATAAGCAGCTGGTACAGGGCGTATTGACGTGTAATGAAATAGGGAAAATTGTCATCAGCCATAGGAGTAGCTGTGACACCCAGACCTGTCACTTCAGACAAGTATTCCACTAAATTGTTCAGTAATTGATCCACAGAATCAATAG
>JALVFC010000467.1 GCA_027030285.1 Thiotrichaceae bacterium
CGTTCCGAACGTATTCGCACCTACAACTATCCGCAAGGGCGAGTCACTGACCATCGTATCAATCTGACCCTGTACAAGCTGGATGAAATCACCAACGGCAATCTTTCCCTGGTGATTGAACCACTCATTAATGAACATCAGGCAGATCAATTAGCTGAGCTTAGTGAAGAACTCTGATTTACCATCCATAGCCGAACTGCTGCGGCAAGCACATCAGCGACTGAAAACGGTATCTGATAGTCCGTTACTGGATGCTCAGCTGTTATTGGCGCATAGCCTGCAAAAAGAAATCAGCTATCTGCTGGCATGGCAAGAGGTAGTACCTGACTTACCACAACAAACCTTATTTCAAGGCTATCTGGTGCAACGGGAACAAGGCATTCCAGTTGCCTATCTGCTGGGGTGCAAAGAGTTCTGGTCATTGCCATTTGCCGTCACTCCAGATGTATTGATCCCCAGACCCGAGACAGAACTTCTGGTTGAACAAGTACTGGAGTACTGTCAGACATTAGAACAAGCGCGCATCCTGGAACTGGGTACAGGCTCTGGTGCAATTGCCATTGCGCTGGCTAAAGAAATACCAAACGCCAGTATCACTGCCAGCGACATTTCCAGTGCAGCACTGGACATTGCCCGCAAAAATGCTCAAACGCTGAATCAACAACGCATTGAATTTGTGTTATCCGACTGGTTTACAGCAATTCCGCTGAACACATTTGACATTATTGTCAGCAACCCGCCCTATATAGAAGCTGCCGATGAACACTTAACGGGGGCTATTCGCCATGAACCAATGACTGCGCTGGTTTCAGGAGCTGATGGGCTGGATGCCATCAGGGTAATTATTTCTGAAGCAAAAGCTTATTTGCAAAATGGTGGAGCATTAATGCTGGAACACGGCTATAAGCAGGGCAAGCAAATCAGGAAATTATTTGCGGCATCGGGGTATAAACAAGCCCGAACCATAAGGGATTATGCGGGTAATGAGCGCGTAACAACAGGCATCCTGTAGAACCTACCAGCAACCTGTACTAGGATTATCATTACTATCCGTGGAAGCTTTTACACCCGTATTGGTCAGGATAAATTTGCGACACTGTGTATCCTTATACTGTGAACCTGTAGACTTTGCTTCTGCAATCAATTGATAATTTACACAGGTATCTGTAGCTAGCGTGCATTTATCCGCGCTAGCATAACCTGTCTTATAGCCATAGACATAAATCTTGTATAAGCCATTTTCAGTATCATAGGTTGACCCTAAGGTACTATCAGAAAATAAAGTAGCCGGATTGTATGCATACTTCAAGTTCTGCGAATAAAACTTTTCCTGAATCTGCGCCGCCTGCATCAATGCAACCATCGCCTCGGTACGCTTCGAACGCTGCACGTATTTGGTATAGCTGGGAATGGCAATGGATGCCAGTATGCCGACAATAGCTACGGCTACCATCAATTCAATCAGAGTAAACCCGGCTGGTTTCTTTCTTGTTATATTTTTAATGCTCATGGCTCTATAGTAAAGAGAAACCACCAGAGCGCCTAAGATGAACTGACAACTGGCGACCACCCGAGTTCGACAGCCCCCAAAAAACCACTTTGCGAGACTAACACCCCAGTAAGAATGCGGGTTCCCACCTCAATTTTCTCAAAACCCTGTAGTGGCACATCAGTTCTATTATTAGCTATGTTTGACATATTCTCTATATATCCTATAGTACCGCCATTTATATCAAGATCACCAAATCCGGTCTACGCCAATATTTGCAACTTGTCGAGCCCCCTATGTATGGATTCAAGAAGCGAATGCCTCAGGAGCAAAGCTTCAACTAGGAGGCTGTCCGAGAACTAGCTTTTAAAAAACACAGCAACAACATATAGTGTTTTTTCTATTAC
>JALVFC010000468.1 GCA_027030285.1 Thiotrichaceae bacterium
GCCATGAAATGCTGTAATACAAAACAGCGGCAAACAAAACCACAGGTAGCCACTGCAATAAACCCAGCCAAAAGGTACTGCCCAGATCAGCTTCGCCGCCATTAACATTAGCAAGTACTATCAGTATGCTAAGTGCAACAGCGCCAGCTATTGCCAGTAGCAGACCAGATTGCCAGCCATTGCGTAATGTGACTAATGCAATGGTAGCGTTGCTAAACAGACTGAGTAGCGGCATAAACAGACCAATGATGGAAAACAGCATCAAAAAAGTAAATGCCTGTATCCGACCTGCCATAATAAAGCGGGCCATGCCTGTCTCCTGTAGTTCCTGAGTTCAATCAGTAATTGCTCAGATTATGCTCGTATTGTTCGGGTTCAGGGCGAAAGCACAGAGTTTATAAGTATAAATGATCACTTTCAAAGCTACCGAGTCCTGCTATCGCTCCTCGCCTACATCTATGTGGGCGATGTAAAAATGGGCAATACGAGTGTAATATGAGCAATTACAATGTTATTTGTGCTGATCTGTATACGGCAGTAAAGCCAGAAAACGGGCGCGCTTGATAGCCGTTGCCAATTGGCGCTGGTATTTTGCTGAAGTACCAGTAATGCGGCTGGGAACGATTTTTCCCGTCTCAGTAATAAAGTCCTTGAGCAAGTCA
This sequence comes from Thiotrichaceae bacterium, assembly GCA_027030285.1. GTDB lineage: Bacteria > Pseudomonadota > Gammaproteobacteria > Thiotrichales > Thiotrichaceae > HyVt-477. The sequence goes on from JALVFC010000468.1 coordinate 663, forward strand.
AGGTCTTTATAGTCAATATCGGTAATACCCTCCGCTGTAAAACGGCAGTATTTTTGTCTTCTAAAAAAACGTGACATCTGTTATCTCCCGTTATTAAGCTTTTGCTTGTTTTTTGTCGTGTTCCTTGCTCAACAGAGAAGGAGACGTGATAGCGGCATCGCGTTTAATGACCAGTTTGCGAAGAATCGCGTCATTAAAGCGGAACAGGTCTTCCAGCTTGGCTAAAGTCTCACTGTCGCACTCAATATTCATCAGCACGTAATGGGCTTTATGCAGCTTAACAATTGGGTAGGCTAGTTGACGGCGACCCCAGTCTTCCAGGCGGTGTATAGTCCCTTTGGCTTCTTCAACCAGGGTGCGGTAGCGTTCGATCATGGCAGGAACCTGCTCGCTCTGATCGGGATGTACCAGAAATACAATTTCGTAATGTCTCATTGTTGCTCCTTATGGATAAATTGCCTTCCGGTGTTACTTCAAGATAAACACGGGTAAGACAAGGAGGTGGGCTTGCTGCCCAAAGGCGCGACATTATTCATTAAGTACCAGGCATTGTCAATGAAAATATAAGCTCAGCAGTGATAGCTGATCTGCTATGCTTACACAGCAAAAACATTCTGCCTCGGTTTTAGTTGAAGAAGGTTAACAGCGCATCAGGTATCAATGTCTCAGCTTGATTTATTTATAACAGCAGAAACAAACCGCCTTCCCTATGATGGTGAAGTGTATTACAACCCTGCGCTACTGGATAAAAAACAGGCGAGTGCCTACTTTGACCGACTTCTTCAAGAAATTAACTGGAAACAGGATGAAGTCATCATTTACGGCAGGCATATTGTCACCTCACGCATGACCGCCTGGTATGCTGATGACTATTATACTTACACGTATTCCAGGGTAGCACGTCAGGCAATGCTGTGGACTCCTCTGCTGCGTGAACTAAAACAGCTTGTTGAAGCAACAACAGGGCAAACTTTCAACGCCTGCCTGTTAAACCTTTACCATTCAGGAAGCGAAAGCCTGGGCTGGCATAGCGATGATGAGCCTTCTTTGCAGCGCGCTGGTATGATTGCTTCCCTGAGTCTGGGGGCAGAGCGCAAGTTTATGTTCAAGCATAAACGAACGGCGGAAAAAGTTGCCTTGTTACTGGAGTCTGGCAGTTTGCTGCGCATGCAGGGTGATACCCAGCAACACTGGCTACATAGTCTGCCGAAAACCAGACTGGTTAGCAGACCGAGGATCAACCTGACATTTCGGCAAATGCGTGTTGATGTCGTCAAGCCCCTTTAATAAACTGGATACCATGAAATACCTTTTACTGGTCGCACACGGAAGCCGGCGCAAAGCCTCGAATGATGAAGTGCGTCAACTGGCGCAGCATATGAACACCTTGCAGCATGATTATGATGCAGTTGGCAGTGCCTTTCTTGAGCTGGCAGAGCCCCTGATTCCACAAGGGATACAGGATGCAATAGCCAAAGGTGCCAGTGAGGTGGTGGTGTTGCCCTATTTCTTGTCTGCAGGACGGCATGTTAGCAAAGATGTGCCTGCCGAAGTAAGCAGGGTGCGTGAAGAATATCCACAGGTAAAGATACGCATTGCTCCCTATTTGGGGAGTGCAGCAGGCATTGCCGAGTTGTTACTTGCCCAGGCAAATGAAAAATAATGACTGTATCTGACAGGATAAAGCTGGGGGTTAGCAGTTGCTTGCTGGGGGATAAGGTTCGCTATGATGGCAAGCATAAATATTTTGCGGGTCTATATCAGGGTTTGAGTGATGAGTTTGTGTTTCAGGGGTTTTGCCCCGAGGTGGCAGTGGGTATGGGGGTACCTCGACCACCAATACAACTGGTGCAATGTCAGCAGGGTATTGAAGCATGTGATGTGGTAGACAGTAATATCATGTGGACGCAACAGCTCACCGACTATGCCCAGCAGGAAGCTGCCACGCACATAGCAAAATTATCAGGGTTTATTTTTAAGAAAAATTCACCCAGCTGTGCACCGGGAGCGTTGAAAATATTTGATACCCGGGGACGTATCTTGCATCAAAACGGGGTTGGCATTTTTGCAAACGTCATCCAGCAGCAATTTCCACAACTGCCAGTGATTGATGAAACAGGGTTTGCAAATGCTATCCAGCGCGACAGGTTTGTGCAAGATGTCAGGGTATACTACAAAAAGAGCCTAATGTGACAATCTCAATCTTGTGTAATCTGGCAGTTTGTATGTCTTTTCGGGTGTTATAGCCCCAGCCTGCAAGTTGCAGCTTGATACTTTCAAGTGCTGGGTTGTTCTGCACCTTGAGCAGCGTTGGCAAGCGGTCTTCAATAAAAATCATGGGTGTGTCCGGGGATTCTGAGAGCAGTTGTTGCAAGGTTTCCTGTTTACTGCGTTGCCGATCCATGCCAAAGATATGTGACATCGGCAGGTCAATACCGCTGCCCTGTATAATACGCTCAACAAAGCGTTCCTGCTTGGTGGTTACAATATAAAGCGCGTCTTTGGGCAGTTTGCGTAACTTGTCTGCCATGCCAGAAAATAACGGGTTATGGTCAAGCCAGTCCTGTTCATCCTGCTGTATCCACTGGTCTCGAATGCTGGCAAAACGAGATTTCAGTTCAGTGATATCCAGCTGATCAGCAGATATTAGCGCAGCCATGTGAGCATCATAGTGTGCGCATAAATCTGCAACAGACATTCCCTGAAACAGCGCACGCATTATCAGAATGGCTTCATAACCTGTTTCCAGCCAAGGTCTGACCTGGCGAAAAGCATCAATCTGTGCCTGCTCTATTTCTGTAGCAGCCATCTCCGGCCAAAAATATTGTGCAGCCCTGAAACCACTAACCGCAGTTTCAATAGCGCTATCGCAAATCACACCATCGAAATCCAGTGCATACCGAATGAGTGTTGTCATAAGCCAGGAGACTCTAGGTAATAAAAGATTGCACCAGTTTAACCAGCAGATAGAGAGTACCGACACACACGGTACAGGCAAGAACAAGCTTAGCAGCCATTGCTAGTCGATTATTCATGAGATGGATACCTGTGAGCAGTAGCGATGAGCGAGGCATAGCTAAAAGGATTGGATTCGACGGATTTGGTTGAGTAACTTAGTACCTGGCGAGCTCTGGCAGTGATAGTAGGTACATTTGCTAAAAAGCTGGCACGGATTAACAGGGTTTCAGCCGAAGGGTAAGGACTATCCGTCAGATGTGCTGCCAGCACGCCTTCGGGCAATAGCTGTTTCTCCGACTCTTGCCATTTGTGGTTTTTGTAGAAGTGTTGCCAGGCGTATTCAAGTAGTTTGATTCCGGTGTTTCGTGCCTGTGTGTTGTGGCTTGCCCTGGCCCAGCTCAACAACCCCCAGGCGGCAGCGGCATAATCACCAAGTGTGCCGGGTTTATCGGTGTCGGCAGAGCGTTTCAGATTTTTGCCGTTCCACATTGTTACCAGAAAATGGGCGAGTTTGTCACCCGTGGGTTTTAGTGTCGTGTCGCTGCTGAGTGCACGGGCAAATGCTGCCAGAGCCAGACCATTCCAGGCAGTTAGTAATTTGGTATCTTGTGGAAGTTTACGGTGCTTTTGCCGATAATTCTTAAGTTTATTTTTTATCTGCTTTAGTTGTGTATCAAGCTTGTCTGCGGGTTGTCCTAGACGTTTGGCAAGTGATTCAAGGCTGCCTTGCAACATAGGTAAGTTGCCGGCATCCATTTCGGCTTGCTGATCCATTTCCCATGCCGTATTTGCCAGTTTTAGTTCTTCGGGAGACAAGATCTGCCTGAGTTGCTGCTGTGTCCACAGGTAGTAGCCACCTTCAATACCATGATCATCAACCGCAGACAGGCTGGCTATAAAGGCTCCCTGGTTGGGGTTTAGCATGTTTTGCTGTAGAAAATGCAGTGTTTCCAGTGCTACTTTACGATATGCAGGCTGCTGATAATAATCGGCTGCATCCAGATAGAGTATTGGTAACATAGCATTGTTATACAGCATTTTTTCAAAGTGTGGTGTATGCCAGCCCTGATCGACAGTGTAGCGAAAAAAACCACCTGCTATCTCGTCATGCAGTCCCTTACTTGCCATGGTGTCCAGTGTCAGCTTGATAAATGCGTCAATATCCTTGCGTTTACGACTTCTGTTGATCTCCAGCAAGGCAGCCAGCTGTGGGGATGAAGGAAATTTCATTTGCTCACCGAGTCCACCTTGCAAGGTATCGGCTGAACTCATGATATCGCTCAGCAGTGTATTGCTGTTTTCAGTAAGATGTTTTTTTCTGCCACGGATTTCCTGATCGTTTAAAGCATCAGTGAGCTTTTCATTCATGTCCCTGGCATCATGAGCCAGTTTGTTATGGTTGCTTTTCCACTGCTGCGCAAGGTCGGTGAGTGCCTCGGAGAAAGAAGACTTGGGGATATAGGTTGCACCAACCAGTGGATAACCCTCAGGTGTGATAAATACATTCAGCGGCCAGCCTGCCGTGCCATTCGTCGCACTAACGAATTCAATGAGTCGCTTGTCCAGTACAGGGTTGAGCTCACGGTCAACTTTTACGGGAACATAGTCCCTATTCAGCTTTTGCGCAATTTCAGCATTGGAGTAACTTTCGCGGTGCATGACATGACACCAGTAGCAGGCATAGTACCCAATGGAGACAAACAACAACTTGTTTTCCTTGCGGGCTTTTTCAATAGCAGCACTGCCCCACTCCATCCAGTTAATCGGATCATTGCCATGCATGGACAGGTAAGGTGATGCGTGATTTTTTAGTGAATTGGCGGTTGCCTGTAGTGAAAACAGCCAGCTGATAATGATGTAGGCACAGGTGCTAAAGGTAAATGGGCTGATTTTTCTGCGTGACTTCATGCTGACCTGATACGAGTGAAAACAATGCTGGATGTAAAACGGGTTATTTTAGCAGATGTTTTTCCTTTTCCTGAATAGGCATAGAAATTTAGGCTTGTCTAATACTTTCAGTTAAACAGCATCCCTGATATTATATGTGGTTCTTTATTACACATTTCAGTGCTGGGGTAATTTAGTTCGTAGTCTGAAGTTGTTGATGCATTAACGAGCTGACTTAACAGTAATATATCTATAAAAAAATGTGTAGGGCAATAAGGTGGCTTGATAAGTATCTATTAGATAACTAGTGGTTTTACAAGTTAAGTTACCAAATATAATTATAACGGTGATCGATATGTTTAATTATAAATCGTTTGTATGGCTTTTTCCTGCTTTGTTCGTTCTGCAGGCGCCTGTCTATTCCTTTTGGGAAGAAGAGGGAGATGACTTTCAGGAAACAGTGGTAACTACTCCAGCTGTGCCACAGACGAGCGAAACTGAACAAACAGTCGCTAAACATATTGATTCCCAGGGCAGAGTGGCGGCAGATACGCTTCAGCCTAAGGTTACCACCCCAAAGCCTGCCCCTAAACCTATGGTTTTGCCTCCTGATAAGACTATTCGTATAAGACCTGCTGCCAATAATCCAACAATTAACAAGAACCTGCGGGTGTCCTTACAGAGTAATTATATGAAGGAAGCTGAACGTTGGTATAACTCGGGAGCAGACGTAAATAGCAAGGATCCCCAGGGGCGGACGCTACTTTATCTGGCAATTCAGCGTCATCATACAGATGGCATTAAGTTCCTGTTATTGCGTCGAGCAGATGTAAACAAAAAGAATGATGATGGTAGTACTCCCTTGCAGGTAGCAGTAGCAACAGATCAGGCAAGAGTTGTAAAAATGCTGCTGGAGCGTAATGCAGTTGTTACAAAAATGCCGAATGGAGATACCATGGTGCATACCGCGATGAGCAAGGGTAACTCATCCATCGTTATGGATCTGCTTGAAAAAGGAGTAGATGTTAATAAGACCTACGCGGCAGGAAAAACACTGTTACATATGGCGGCATCAAAAAACATGCTTGGCCCTGCTCAGGCTTTATTGAATAGTGGAGCCAATGTGAATGCACAGGATGATAAAGGTGTAACCCCCTTGCATGAAGCTGCCGCCCGTGGGTTTAGAAGAGTGGTGGATTTGTTAATTAGCAGAAAGGCTAATATCAGAATGGAAACAGTAAAAAAATGGCGACCTATTCATCATGCTGCACGTTTTGGACATCCTGATATTGTGCGTCTGTTGTTGTCAAAAGGTGCGTCGGCAAATAACCGCACAGTTGGAGGCAAGACGCCACTGGCACTAGCTAAACATCTGCATCATGATGATGTGGTTGAAATACTGGCTGGTCGCACCTATGGTGGCGACTCTGGCTCGAGTTCATCGCATGGCGGCTGGTTCTGGTAGGCGAGTTTTTGAAACCATATGGCAGCCCGTGAAATCCTGCGCATGGGCAACCCATTACCGTTGAAACGTAACTACTCAGCGTAATAAACCACAAAGGCGGGAAATTATTGATTATTAGGGACACTGTAAATACGCCCCTGTAAGCTCTACAGCAGTATCCCTGCTGCCAAAGCCCTAACAATCAAAACTCACCGATTTACATGTAATTAGCCTGAGTAGTTACTTTGAAACAAGCTAACCACCCCGCAGTAACCTGGCTGAGCTGTTACAAATAATTAATCAGCAGAACGCTCGTCCCTGTTTTTCTCTTCCCGTTCTTTTTCTCTGGCTTCTTCTTCAGCTTCTTCAGCCTCTATGCGATCCAGTTCAGCGTCCATTTCTTCATCTGTCATGGGTACGTAAGCATCCTCGTAGCCGTCTGTGCTACTGCCATCCGGATTATCATCGGTGACTTCTTCGTAAACATATTCATCATCCTCCCAAAGAGGAGTAGTTGATGTGCTGGCAGAAGCTGTTGATGTGGAGCTACTCGTGCTACTGGAAGATGGATTTTCAGGTTCGGCATGCATTGCTTCTCTGGCAGCACTGGCATCGCGCACACGTTGTTTGAAAAAACGACTGCTAAACAACCCAATTTCAAAGAGCAGCCACATGGGGATGGCGAGCATAATTTGTGATACGACATC
>JALVFC010000469.1 GCA_027030285.1 Thiotrichaceae bacterium
AAAGTTAAACGCATCGACCCACCCTATATGCTCTGGCAACGAACCCCGCCCATCCGGGTACGCAAAAACATCCCCGACTGCTGGCTGGAAATAACCATTAGCGAAGGACGCAACCGGCAAGTCAGACGCATGACAGCAGCTATCGGCCACCCTACCCTACGCCTGATTCGCTACCGCATTGGCTCCTGGACACTGGATGGTATAACCGTCGGAGAATTTCGGAAAATAGCGGTATAACACTAACTAAAGACAGTAGGCAAAAAGAGATAATACACCAAAATGCAGGCTTCACTTCCTTGCACATATGAGAAACGCGATCTCGCTGCTACTACAAAAAAACCAGGATGTGCGACTTTAGTCGCGCTGGGTGATGTAAGAGATTAACAAGGCGCGACTAAAGTCGCACATCCTGGAGTTATTAGTAACTACTGAACAATAAACAACTAGCCCATCTTGCCAACGGCACAACTCACCACCGATTTAGCCTTGCCTTTCAGGGCATCCAGTCCTTCCACACTGCCCTTCTCCGGATAACCCAGACTTGCCAAAATATCAATAGCCACCTGCTTGCCGTTTTCATCATTACTTTCAACCACCACAATCTGATCATCAATCTGCACATCCACAGCATCAATGGCATTATTTTCCAGCAAACGCTTACTGATCGTATTGACACAGCCACCACAACGAATATTTTCTACTTCAATTGTATGCTTCATAACTTGTCCTTAAAGAGGGTCTCAATCATGGCATTTATCATATCACCATATAAGCCAGGCATGATAGAGCAGCCCCTGTCCTATACATACTTGCCAGTTGTCACTAACCAACACAGGCAATAGAGGAACTTAAAAAATATCTTATAGCTTTCTGTAAATACAGCAAAAAAGAGATATTGAAGTTTGCTTATTTATAATACATTAAATCCGGCAAAGGGGCTCGAAGGGCTCTTAATTTCTACTGTTATTGCTATTTTATTTATTGCACCAGGTTTAAATTAATTGCTCGATAACCTGCTTATACAACCCTGCAGAAAGCCGATAACCGTGTGATACTGCGTTATCCAGAATACATCGAGCCTGCGCTGGTTTCAGCACACCTTTTTTTACTGATAAGACTAGTAGCCCAGCCAGACCCGTAATAATAAGGCCGAACCTTTTCGCAATATTTCTCCCTTTCTTTTCGTCGATAATTAAAGGAAGTTGCTTACTGACTGCTAATTCTATTGCTTCAGCTTCACCCGCATCCAGCAAGATAAGTAAATTTCTCAAACGACTGGATGATGTGACCTTTACTATCGTAAGACAGCTGATATTTTTGATTGATTGATCGCTCTGAAGCCCTGCCAGATATTCGTGGTAAACCGTTTCAGGAATTAGCACCTGCTCAAATAATTCACAAAGTAAAGCAAGCTGTTGTTGCTTTTCCAGTACGATTAATGTTGTCGTATCACTGACAATAAGCTGACTCATGATGCAAGCAATTTCTCTACTGCATCCAGGTCTTCCTGTAAGTCATAATCGGCAACGGGAATATTCAACTGACCCAGCATTTCTATTGTCTCAACCTTGCTTTTCTGCAAACTTGCTGCCAACTGTCCAAGGCTTAAATCACCGCTTTGAAATGCCTTAAGTGCCATCCACGGTTGTAAACCGTGCTCCATTAAACCACTACTAAAAGGTAAGGCAACACCAACAGGTTTGCCTCTGCGTGTAATGAGCATGTATTCGTTATTACTAAAGGACTTGCTCAATTTTCCGGGATTTGTCTGGAGTTCTTTTATACCAATAATATTCATAAGCCAAGTACTCCTGTTAAGTAGTACTTAATAATAACAGTGACTGATCGGTTTTGCTAATTTAACAATACCAATGTCACGGTAAATTTGTT
>JALVFC010000470.1 GCA_027030285.1 Thiotrichaceae bacterium
AGGTCCTGCCCCTGCGCCACTGCCAACAATACAGACATCAAATTCCAGTGTGGTCATCGTTATACCTTTACATAGTGACGAAAGTTACGCTGTGCAGTTGGTCGCGGGAAACCAGGCTGATGCTCCAGCCATTTCCAGCCTGCTTCATTGGTATTGCCACCATAGACGGGATCCAGCAACAAGGCTTCCATCAGGTAATAAATCAACAGTGACATCCAGTGATCACCCAGCTCTGTGTCGGCAAACTGTTGTAACAAGCGGTGCTGCTGCATGGAATCAAGCTTGTCAAAGCGCTGGCAGCCAGCTTTTCTGGTCAGAACTTCCAGCTCATTAATTCCCTGGCGAATGAAGACACGATCACCGTCTTCCTTGTTTTTCGGGTCTTCAAGAGCCCAGTCAAGATAACGATAAGCATTGATATCAGCTGCAGAAGGGCCGTCACCATCTGCTGGAAACAGTTGTAACTGCACGGCTTTCAGTATAGCTTTGTGATCTGCTGAGAACGTATCATTAATTTTGTCTGATAGGTTTTCAACTTGACTGACATCAGATGGTGTCCTTGCAAAACAGGGTTTGGCAAGAGCAAGCCCGGCCAACAGACTTGCCAGACCGCTTTGTTTAAGGAAATCACGGCGGTTCATACCGCTTTCAGAAGGGTAAGTTTTTGTGTTGATCATTTTTGGCACTGGCTTTGTCACTCTGATGAATCATACAAGGAGTATAGCTGCACATGTTCAGGAAGATAACTTTTATCATGGTTCTGGCGATGCTTGCCAGCACGGACATACAAAGCGCCTTTGCAGAAGAAACCATCAATGGTTGCTTTGTCGCAAAACGGTCATGTGCAGCCCTGCACTCCATACGCAAACATACTAACCCAGGAAATATACACCTGGAACCATTTAGCATTTATGCGGTACGCAGCAAAAACCAACCCAAAGCCACACACTATAAAATTAAAATTACTGATGGTGAAAGACTGCTACGCTGGGTGCCTGCAAGTTGTGGCAATTATGTGGCAAATTGCAGATTGCTTCCGGAGCAAGCCCAGCAAACAGGTAGTCATGAAGCACAGTACTTGCTGGCACTGAGCTGGGAACCCACGTTTTGTAAATCGCATTCGCAAAAAACAGAGTGTAAAACAATGACCGCAGGTCGATTCGATACCCAACACCTTGCCTTGCACGGGCTTTGGCCACAGCCCAGAAATAACGCCTACTGTGGCGTGGATAGTGCGACAAAAAAGATTGATCGACGTAAAAAGTGGCACTTGCTGCCAGTGCTGCCACTAAGCGAAGCAACACGGCAGAAACTGGCCGTGCTCATGCCTGGATATGCATCTAATCTGCACCGCCATGAATGGATAAAACACGGCGTCTGTTTCGGTACATCTGCCGAAGTGTATTATCGTACCGCTATCAGGCTGGCTAATGATATTAACCATACACTGACTCCATTGATTGCCCGGCAACTCGGTCAGGCAATCAATGCGAATGCCATTAAAGCAGCATTTGATAAAGCTTATGGGCAGGGAGCAGGCAAACGTGTCAACATGCGCTGTGACAGCAAGGGGCGCCTTGCAGAATTGTGGATTAACCTGCAAGGTCAAATAACCGGCGAAACCTCATTGTCAGCATTGCTGAAAAATGCTCCTGTTGCCCAGGTCAGTTGTCAGGCAGGTACTCTTGATCGGGTTAAATAACCAGCTTCATTACTACCTATGCGATTACCGTGCTGCAACTACACTTTGCACGCCTTTAATGGTAATTTCCACACGTCGATTTCTGGCACGTCCATATGCAGTCGCATTACTGACCACTGGCTGACTTTCACCATAGCCCACAACTGACATTTTCAATCTTGAAACGCCTCTGGATACCAGGTATCT
>JALVFC010000471.1 GCA_027030285.1 Thiotrichaceae bacterium
AAAACCCGCATTAAAGCGGGCTTTTTTATGTCTGTAGTATCCCTGTGTGTCCCATGTTTTGCCACCACAACCCAAGAAAATGTTGGTATTTTTGTTGGTCTTTTTACTATCTTTAGTGGAGATACCAACAAAAATGCTTCGGATAGGGCTGGAAAAGGGTGGGGGTTCGGCATAAAAAAATATTGTAATGTGCCTACCTGATGATCTATATGAATTTAAAGTTTCATCAGTGAGTCTGCTTGTAATGTGTCACAGATTTATCAGCCAGGACATGTCTCTACTTCCCGGATCTGGAATTGCGTCGTTGCCTGAAGAAGTTTTTGAGGATATCAGCACAGGCTTCTTGCAATACGCCGCCCTGTACTTCGGTGTGATGATTATGTTTCTCATCCTGTAACAGTGAAAACTGGCTTCCAGCTGCGCCTGTTTTGGGGTCATAGGCACCAAAAACGACACGTTTTATCCTGCTGTGTATCATCAGTCCGGCGCACATGGGGCATGGCTCCAGAGTGACGTAGAGGGTTGTGTCTGGTAGACGATAATTGTTCATTTGTTGCCCGGCAGCGCGGATTGCCAGCATTTCGGCATGTGCTGATGGATCGTGCAGGGTGATGGGTTGATTCCAGCCTTCGCCGATGATTTTCTGGTCTTTTACCAGAACAGCACCCACCGGGACTTCGCCCTGCGCCTGGGCTTTTTCAGCCAGTTGCAGGGCGCGTTGCATAAAATGTTCATCGCTGTGTGGGTTCATGGTACTAGCCCCCGGCGACTTCGGGCCACAAAGCGAGCGTGTCGGCAGGCTGGAGTATGGTCTTGTTGCGTTGCTGTGGCTCAACAAAGACATCATTTAAAATCGCCAGCTCCACCATATCTGCATCAATATTTAGCTGTTGAATTAGCTGTTGAATGGATGTGCCTTCTTCAATTTCATAGGCAATCACATTGCTATTGGCATCAGGCGGCAAATATTGTCGCAGGTAGGCAAAACATTTCAGGGTAATGGTCATGTGCTGCTTAGTACTCCAGTTACTCCAGATGATTTTCTTCAATTTTACGTTGGTATTGCGTTGGAGTGAGTGCATCGGGGAGATTTTCCGCGCCAGCTTCGAAGGCCGTTTCCTGTGCATTTAAAATTGCCTGCCAGAAGGCGAGTGCGGTCATTTCGGTGTCGGGATGATTCTGCCAGCGGAAAATCTGTGGGTCTTCCGAGCTGCCGCCGCTGCAATATTCCAGATAATCCAGAAATAGCTGGAACATGCGAGCGGTTTCCCAGGGAACGCTTTTACCGCGTTCATGGGCATTGATTTGCCGTGCCAGCTCGTAATGATGTGCCTTGAAGTCAATATCCAGTCCAAAGCGGTCGTTCAGAATCACGCCACTTAATGGCTCTGACCACTGACGATGAAAGCGGCAGATACCACAGTTATCACTGATCAGCTCATAAACCATACGCTCGACGTTCTTCCTGCCGAGCTCTTCAGGTGTCGTAAACCCACCGCCATAAAACACATAGTATTTTCCCATTAATGGCATGGGGCTGCCCATACCAGGAACCCAGTACTGATTAGGTACCATATGACCGTTTTCACCATGTGACAGGAACACCGCACGATCCAGCGGGCTGGTATCGGGATATTGCTCATTCAGTGCATAGGCAGCTGGACGAATACCCTTGCGAAACACAGCAGCACGCTCATCAAACAAAATTGCATTCATCACAGCAATGGCATATTTGGCATTGCGCATACTGTCATCCACCAGATCAAACTCGCGGGTGTCCGCCGTAAACTGCTGGAACTTCATTTCTGTTTTTGGCGGAAAACCAAATGCCTCTGCCGGAATCAGATCATCGACCACACACTCCATAATCCAGGCGATAGTACCCCC
>JALVFC010000472.1 GCA_027030285.1 Thiotrichaceae bacterium
CATATTCCGCCACCCACTGATAATTGACCATAGGTAAACCATGCTGTTGCCCTTCGGTATATGCCCGCGAAATTAGTTTTGACAGGTTTTTGTAACCCTGAGTCGTTTGACACAACAAGATCAAATGAAAAGGCTGTGCAGTATCCTCAGGATTTTCCAGCAATATATCGACACCAAACACGGGCTTGATACCTGCAGCCTGCGTCATGCGATAAAACTTAACCAGCGCAAACACATTATTCAGATCAGTAAGCGCAACCGCAGACATGCCCCCCGACTCAACAGCCTCCATCAAGGGCTTCAGGCGAATCGTACTATCAACCAGGGAATATTCGGTGTGCAAACGTAAATGAACAAAACTCATAGAATACCGGGTCAGATTATTAGTGAGAGAAACATGGGACAGGCTCCTGGAGCTTGCCCGAGAATATGAGCCGCAGCGAGGGAAAGCTGATTTGAGCTGGATTTTTCATCAATGTGAGGCGAATAGTTATTCTATTTAACGAGAATTGAGGGAAAATCTAGCCAAATTCAGCTTTTCCGCAGTAGACCCGCTATTCTCGGACAAGCTCCTTGTGAGTGTACCAAAAAACCAGTCAACCGAGTTGTAAATTATTACACCAACTTACCATAGTCTCTTTAGTCACTCCCAGAGTTACACTGAGTTGTTAAGTCATCCAGATAATGCACTCCCTGTTTGTCCAGATAGGCAGTCGCTGGGCGAAAGAATATCAGTCAGATGATGTGATGGTTATGCCTTTCGAGGTAATGGCAAACTGCCACCCTTACAGGAGGAAAACAGGCAGCTAAAAGCCAAAGTAAAGCGGCTTGAAATAGAGAAAGACATCCTAAAAAAAGCGACGGTATTCTTTGCAGCAGAAACGAAGTGAAATATTCGTTTATCACAACATAAGAATACCTATCCTGTTAGCCTGCAATGTCAGGTGCTGGGTGTGAATCGGTGTAATTATTACCACCATTTAAAGCATGGTGTCGAAAAATCAGAAGATCCTGTGTATCAGGAAATGCTGGCATGGGTTAAGAGAATTGCCCATGACTCAGGTGATACTTATGGCAACGTAAACCCCAGACAGGATTGATTCATCATCTGATAGAGGCTCACAATATGCCAGCAAAGCGTTTAGAAAGCTTTTTTGGCAGCCTGAAGCAGGAGCGAGTGCAACTGGAAAAGCTACCAGACTAGCTTTGAAGCACAACAGGATATATTGAATTACATTTCTACTTGCGATCTGCGCCGCGATGACTGTAGGGGGTGAGGGTACTTAATGAGTGAGTGAGTCCTTTTTATCTTCCTTGTTACCCTCTTCCCTGGATTGGAGTGCGGAAGATTCATCATCATCGTCAAGGTCTTCTTCTTCACTCAAAGGCTGGGGAGCGTGCTCCAGTGCCAGCTCAAGCACTTCATCAATCCATCTAACAGGTTTTATCTCCAAACCTTTTTTTACATTATCAGGAACATCAGCAAGATCTTTCTCATTATCTTTGGGAATAAGTACCGTAGTAATTCCACCACGATGAGCAGCTAGTAGCTTTTCTTTTAAACCACCAATCGGTAATACTTCTCCGCGCAAGGTAATCTCACCCGTCATGGCGACATTAGCTAGCACCGGGATATTAGTCATCGCAGAGACAATCGCTGTCACCATCCCTACGCCTGCACTTGGACCATCTTTTGGAGTTGCACCTTCAGGCACATGAATATGCATATTGTGCTTTTTTATAAACTTGCGCGAGATGCCCAACAGGCGCGCACGATTCTTGACAACTGTTTCAGAAGCGTGAATGGATTCTTTCATTACCTGCCCCAGACTACCCGTTGCACGCATAGCACCATTACCCGGAACAACAACGCTCTCTATGGTTA
>JALVFC010000473.1 GCA_027030285.1 Thiotrichaceae bacterium
CTTTTTTTGAGAAGATGGTTATCCACATGTACAAAAAAACAGTTTTTTTGAGAAGATGTATACACTTTCCCCCATACAATTAGAAGACTTAGCTTCTCAACTTGAATCAAAGCGTATCTTAAAAGCGCTAATTTCAGCCCACCGACATTTAGCCGAGCTAAAGGGCATTTCTAAAACCATCCCGAATGAAGCCATTCTCTTATCAACATTAACTCTGCAAGAGGCTCAGGATAGCTCTGAGATAGAAAATATTATTACTACTCAGGATGCACTGTACAAATACCAGCTACAAACAAATACTTCTGATCTTGCTGTTAAGGAGGTATCAAATTATGCTAAAGGTCTCTCAGCAGGTTATGAGTACGTGAAAAAACATGGTTTGCTTACCATTAATGCCATACAGGATATTCATGCCGAGATTGAGCAAAATAGAGCAGGATTCCGCAAAGTGCCTGGTACTGTTCTAAAGAATGAACAGACTGGAGAGATTATTTACGAGCCACCTTCACCAGAACATATTCAAGCACTGATGGGTAATTTGGAGCAACTGATTAATTCAGATGACCAGTCTGTTGATCCTCTGGTAAAAATGGCATTAATCCACCACCAGTTTGAAAGTATTCATCCGTTTTATGATGGAAATGGTCGAACCG
This sequence comes from Thiotrichaceae bacterium, assembly GCA_027030285.1. Taxonomy (GTDB): domain Bacteria; phylum Pseudomonadota; class Gammaproteobacteria; order Thiotrichales; family Thiotrichaceae; genus HyVt-477. The sequence goes on from JALVFC010000473.1 coordinate 654, forward strand.
GAAGGATTATTAATATTCTCTACCTTGCCAAGGAAGAGTTGTTAAGTGGTCCAACCCTTTATTTGAGCCGATATATAAACCATACCAAATCTGATTATTACCGTTTATTGCAGGATGTTCGTGTCAATGGACAATGGGAAGACTGGGTTGTTTATATGATTCGTGGAGTTGCTATTACCGCCAGACATGCCATTGTCCTGATTGATGCAATCAAGGCATTATTGCAAACCCATAAGCAACATATCAGGGCAAACCACAAGTTCTATAGTCAGGATTTGATGAATAGTATATTCAAGCATCCCTATACAAAAGTCCTGTTTCTGGAAAGAGATTTGAAGGTATCAAGGGCAACGGCAACACGCTATCTTGATGCACTGGCAAAGGATGGCATACTGGAAAAACAAAAAATGGGCAGAGAGAATTATTATCTTAATATTGAACTGGTGAAGCTTTTGTTTAATATCCCAAGAATAGAGTCGTAGTTAATGAATGCTGTACTAGTGTCAACAGTCTACTTCCTGCAGATCACAGTGGCACGCAACGGTGCGTCATAACCCTCAATCGTCAATCTGGTATTTTCCGGATCAAGAAAATCCTCCAGTGATTCATAGCGCATCCAGTCGGTTCTGCGCTGTTCCTGCAAGCTGGTTTGATTGACATCGACCACATTGATATCACTAAACCCCAAACGCCTGAGCCAGCGTTGCAGCATGTCAGTAGAGGGGATAAACCATACATTACGCATTTTTGCGTAGCGGTCTTCTGGGACGAGTACAGTATTTTCATCGCCTTCCACTACCAGTGTTTCCAGAACCAGTTCACCTCCTGGTTGCAAAAAGCTTTTTAGTTCCTGAAGGTGCTGAAAGGGTGATTTACGATGGTATAACACACCCATTGAAAACACCGTATCAAAACCCTGTTGCTTAAAATCAGGCAGGTCTTCACCGCGTAAAGGCAGTAAATGAATGGGAAGTTGCTTTCCCATATAGTGCTTGATGGCAGTAAATTGTGTGAGAAACAAGCGGCTGGGGTCTGCGCCGATCACCAGCCTGGCACCTGCACCCAACATGCGCCACATGTGATAACCATTGCCGCAGCCAATATCCAGCACCAGACGGTCGTGCAGTGGTGACAGGTGCTTTTCAATGCGTTGCCACTTCCAGTCTGAACGCCACTCCGTATCAATATGGATGCCAAACACCTCGTAAGGACCTTTCCGCCAGGGCTGTA
>JALVFC010000474.1 GCA_027030285.1 Thiotrichaceae bacterium
GCACATCTGGCGCGGTGAGGACGCAAAAGTCGCCGAAGCCCGCAAAACCTTCCTCACCACCCTCCGGCGCAACACCGCTGCGCTGGAAGGTGCTGATTGTGCATAAAAATTCTATCTACCAACAAAAAAGCCGTCATACTCTCGCTGCATGACGGCTTTTTATGACTCTCTCTAGAACCGCACTTTCCTGATTGCCTCATCCAGTGCAGCTTTTGTGCTGGCAAAAACGATAAGCTGATCATCAGCATCTGCTTTACGACGAGTTTCCGTTTCTGTAATAGGGTTAACAATGACCTGACGAGTCAAGCCCTCTTTCTTTAGAAGTTGTCTCAATTCATTTTCGTCAACGATATCATTGCCGAATTGATCATAATATGTTACACGAATTGCTACCAATAGCACACCTGCACGACGCAACGGCATCAATAGTTCATCAAACGTCTTGTGGCGAAGATGTGCGTTTTGTTTCTGCTTTAAATCAACAATATAGAATTCATTTGCATCATTATATTCCAAAACTTCATTGAGCAATTTTGTTACACCGCGATTGAACAATGTCTGGATTAAGATACCATTCCCCATAGAAACCGTATTCACAACGGCATTAACACCAATGCGACGCAGATCTTCTTCAAACTCCTTACTATTAACCTGTGCAATGATATACGCCGTCGTTACTGGTGAGTTTACGATAACGGTATCAGCGTCATTGTTGTTTCTTTGTGTGTCACGCCGCACTGTGTGCTGCTGTTCCTTGCAATATTTTGTCAGTGCCAGTGCCCGCAATAACGTGCGCTCGTCTGCAATGCGTGTTCTATCTTCAGCAAGTAACACAATCGTTTTGGCCAAATGCGCACGGCACTGCTTCAACACATATTCATCCTTGATGTACCCCTTTACCACACGCACAATGTCACGATGCACAAGTTCAGCAAAGTACTCATTGTTATCGATAGCTTCCTCCGGATTCGGAATAATGCACACAATATCTACATGTTCTTTTGTAAAATTCTCCTTAACATAGAGAATTTCCTTGATTAAATCAGGTACTCCATCATTCCATCCAGCAATAATAGTATGATTTTTAAAATTAACATTCATAAGACCTTTTTGCTTCTTACTTCTTAAATAATATTCAATGAGTTCGGAAAGGGCAAGAAAAATCGTACCAACATAAATAACATAAGCAGAGAATGATACCATTAATTTGCCCAATGATGACAGTGGGAACATGCCACCGTCATTACCGGATAAATTGCGAATCAGTATCCAAAAATGCAAATCGTATCGTGTAAGGTCGAGTAACGCACTTTTGGAGCCAACTTCAGCAAAGAACTGGCGCTCTCCCAACAACAAAAGTTCTACACTGAGAATATACAACAAGATAATTGTCGTGATAATCATGATAATGCGTCTGTAGCGCGACCACACGTATGCCAAACCACGCTTTTGCTGCACATAACCATACCACACATACAAAAAAATAGACGCAAAAAGTACGCCAACAGCGATAATGACGGTCCGTCCCCAGTTATAGCGAGCGCGATAATGCAGTTCCTGTAAGAGATACTGATTTACTGGAATTGTTGCAAAATATAGATCGTTCCATTGTGGGTTTTTCTGAAAGAGTGCAACACTATCACGAATTTTCCGCATGATGAACTTGTCAGAATGTGACAGTCCCGTAACCAGGTTTTTAATAAGTTTCTCAGCGCCATAAGATTGTATGCTATTGTTCAGCCCCACAAGAAATGACCAACTCCCCAATGTTTGTTGCGTAGCATCGTCAAAATTTGCAACAGATAATTGTTTGATGCGACTGCGCAAGAATGATACTTGTTGTGGTGAAAAGTAGACGACCGGCTGACTCTTTAGTTCTTGCAGTGGCAATGAAAATGTCACAAGAAAATCCAACTCACCACTTTTAATCTTTTCGACAAGCGTTGTATAATCAGCTATAACAAAATTGAAGTTCTGTTTATTTGCTGCCAAGAGTGTTGTTACCGTATCAAAAATTTGGTATGAGTACCCTATTTCACTTGTCACACCAACAGAGATTTTCTCCTTAGCAACACGCTCTTTAAAGAGGTTAAACGGCAATGACTCCTTCTCACTGGTGTATATAATCAACTTCTCTTGGAATAACGGCAAAAGCACTTCAATATTTTTGATGCCGCCGTCATTTTTGTGTAGATTCTGCAACAAAATATTCCGTTGCACAATACCAAAGTCGGCAAAACGTGACTCAAGATTTTTGATATTTTCTTTTGAGCCATCACTCGGAATTGCCACAACGGATATATCAGCATTATCGTCGGTTAAAATTTTAGCCAAATTCGTCCCAGCTCTATAATAGTTGCCGCCAATACTTCCTGTAGAGATGACATACGTCTTTTGCAGTACAGTGCCACTGTTAAAGTAACTCCGCGCAACCACTATGCCGACACCTCCTACAATCAATATTGTAAACCAAATAATGACTTTTCTCACAATAGAACAAATGTTATAAAATAAAGCAAAATACTTTCAACATTTAAACAGCACACTCTCTCTCCTAACAGTTTACCATGTACTTCCTACGCTGCCACACCTACCGTACATAAATTACTGTGCATACGAAATGGATGCCAGGAACTCTACGCACACGAGGCTCTTAATATTCTAACTTTCTAACTAATCGTTATATTCAATGTACCGCGACCCAAGTGTTGGCAATGTTCCTGTCATCTTTGGAAAAGATGAGGCTTTGGCATCATCACATATTAATTCACCACCAACTTTAATGAGGGATTGGAACCGGAGGTTCTTTGAATCTGAGATGTCGAGAGAGCCTCCAACTTCTTTCAATTCTTTCAACGGCTCTACAGCCACATGCTCATCAGTATTCTCTTTTTCCCCCACATTACGCATATACACATTCCCATCGACTTTGGTCAGTCTCGGGAGAGAGGTATTTTCGGCGTCATTCATTATCAAATCGCCTTTGATTTCAGTTAATGACTCAAACTGGAGGTTCTTTGAGCCTGAGATGTCGAGAGAGCCCTCAATAACGTCTAGATTTGTATACTTTACGCTACCATTTTCATTGTTCTTGGATTGATCGCGCAGCGAGGACTTCCATATCCCATTGAATGCGAAACTGTCGTTTTTTGTTGGTGCTATCTCATAAGTAAAGATTGTCCACTTTTTGCGCTCTTCTTTGGAAACATTACGCAAATGATTAATCTTGTCCTCAGATTCAATATGTAAAACCTTCCTTAATTTCAAGTCAATGTCTTTTAAAAAAGCCAAAGACATGGAGCTTATTTGATCATCGCCACCCACATTATCAACTCGCCTATCAACAGATACGCCGTTGGAATTCAAATTTAGGTAATTCTGAAAAAAAGCTGATTTGGTCATGAATAATGCGAATGATGCAAAAATAAAAGTCAATGTAAACCACGTCCAAAAAATGATTTTTAACGAAAATTTGGCAAAAAATACCCGCGTTTTTCTGTACTTTTTTGCGATAGGCAACCAATCTACCCTGTTTACCCCGAATCGTTCCATCATAATGATGCGCGCCAAACCGTTCAGATACCGCCAACCACTTTTGAGAATTGCCAAAAATACGACAAACATCCATGGCCCAATAGCAACAAGCAACACCGACTCCGCAGCCAGCAGAAACAAGCTACTGTTCTCCACAAAAGTTAGAATACGGTTTGTTATGAAATCTAATCCCGGGTAGATATAATCCTGATTAGTATACAACTCAAAAAGCACCAAGGCACTGAAAAACAGGGACGCCATCGCAAGCAAAATGTTACGCTGACGTTCCAGGTTATTTTCAATCTTCTCCAGTTTCAACTTTTCCCTATCATCACAATGTCTAGCGTAATCATTACGAGTTTCCAGAATCCGCCTCTCATAGTCCATCCAGTTCCTCCCGCCACTGTCGTATAATGCTTGAAATGAATTTGGAGGTCCAGGCGGCTGCCTCTTGCCATCTCCAAACAAGCGCCAAAAAACGCTTATGTACTCCACCGTTCCCTTGGCAGAGATTTGATCCAGATGATCATCACTCAGTAGCTCAATATCAATGTTCTTATACATGTTCTCAATAAATTCTTCCTTCCATGATTCATCATCGTCACTTACAATACGCTGTGGCATCAATATATTATCATCATTATAGGGATGGAATCGATTGATATGCAATTTTAGAATGTGACAAATTTTGGTATAGACATGTCCGACAGTGCTCTTACAGTCATCATCTGAAAGACCGGAAGGAGATTTCAATGTAATTGCAATCTCACCATCTCTCTTCAAAACAAAGGAAGCATCTACACCATCAACGCGACTTTCTCTATCTATAAATATATTCTTGATTTTGAATATATTCCTAATCTTTTTGAATATAGTTTTTTTGTATCGCTGAATTTTCTTCCAATCATTCTTGAATAATTTTTCCTCTTCTGGCCTATTTTCTGCAACTTTTGACTTTTCTTCTGCAAAGAGGGTAACTGCTGTAATGCCAAAAAATGCAACCAGGAACGCAGACCTCATAAACAACTCCCAATTACCATCCGATGTCAATAGTATCAAATAGAAAAGCACAGAAAATACACTACCAGATAGTGCAGTTATCAAAATCCTCCACGATACTGACAATGTCGGCACCACCACATACATTATAAGGTTCCCTTTAGAAAAGTTATGTATAGAATACACAACAAGTGTAAGCGCCATAAAGATGATGATTACATATAGCCAAACTAACGGATCCGGAATAAGCAATGTTATCACCAATAAGATAAGGGTTCCCCATGTAGTTATAGAGACGATGCTATCTCCCCTTATTTGAGAACAAGCACTGAAGCCACATTCAATTCTCTCCGCTAATTCTAATCTATCTTGTTGTAATTCTCCTTGCTCTGGTTTCTCTGTCAATGTAATAACCACCCGATAGTATGAAAAGAGGTGCCAAATCTTTTTAAAAAATGAGTCCGCTTCACTTCTGTTACTAACCCACTTCTCAACTAGCCCTTCCCTGTTTCCATCTTTTTTGTCACTAAAAAGATCGCTTATGTGGTTTAAATTGAATAGTCCTCTCGGGGTTGGCACCCATGCTTTAAATCTTCTTTCACTTTCATTATTGTTAGATTGCTCTTGACCATCACCTTGATTGAACGATTCCTCCAAATCTAACATACATTTCTCAAGACATGCGGATAATCTTAATTTAAGACCATTGATAATGTGAGTCACTTCAATGTCATTCAGCACTTTGGAACGTCTATGGATCATACTTTCTTGCAGTTCTATCAAAATCAATAAAAAACCGCTTCCAAAGACCACACGAAACCGCGCAGCCACCACAGAAACGATAATCTTTTATTTTCTCTCTATTTTTCCCGCGCTTGAAGGTCAATTCTACCATTATCAATAATTAGACCCCTTACGCTATTGGGAGCAAGTTGATTGTCGTCCTTACCAAGTAAATAATCACCTGCCTTACGCATATCCTCACCCAAACCTGGAACGATAGCAACAACCACGACCAAAGCAACGAGAGCCGCAGCTGTCACAGCTAGTACAATTAATATAAAGGCAACAGCAGCGCCAGGCGTCAAACCAAGCAACACTAACATAGGTTTTTTGTTTTTAAACGACTTTTTATTTCATCAAATAGGGTTTCAGCATCACTGTTAGAGATAGTCTTTGTGTCACCGCCAGATGTTCTAATACGAAGCTCATACGTACCACCTTTCCACAGAAAATACGCTATAAGAGCACTAACAAACCCAAGCACAACAAGACCGTTGTCCCCACTCCAAAACAATACAGCTGCAATTAGTGCCGCCAACAAGGCATACAGCCCAAAACGCCTATGTCCATATCGTACAGAAGATATGTGATTCAACGGGAAATAGAAACTATCGCTACCCGTTGATATGCCAAAAAACTTTTCCTCATAATTCCCATATACCGCATCATCAGAAACAGCAATTCCACAAATTGTCTTTTTCCCTTCCATGCTAATTATTCGCCAAATCTATTAACCTGCTTAAATGATACACCTATTTTCTAACTTTCGCAAGCGCTCGTTCTATCACAAGCTTTAACCTGCTAACTCTTTCTCCAATGGCAGTGGTGATGACTTTTCCCACTTAACTTTACTTAGGTTAATACCAAATTCTCGCACAAATTCTCCCCTCTTTTGAAATTTTTCTGTGGAATCCATGAAATTATTCGGTTGTTTCAAAATCCAACTGCCTCCGAAATCATTATAAACAAGCTCCGTTAGTTGATTGCCATTCGTAATCTTCCACTCCGCAAAACGTGCCTCCCCATCTTTCACACCAATAAATTGAAATTGCTTATCATGAAAGTGCCTGCAGAAGGACTCGCCACATTCTTCTTTCCTCACGGCATCACCATAAAGTTCATGAGTAATAATTCCCTCACCCATGCCAACAATTGTTAAATCAATATAAACAGACTTTCCGGTTTCCTTTTTGATCAACAAAGGACCCTCACCGGAAAAATCTCCGCAACCGTAGAAACTGGATTGCACAACAAAATAATCACTATAATCAATAAGTGGCTCTGAGTATTTAACAGAAATATTGGGCGTATTCCCAGATCGCTGTGAAGCATCACAATCAGCATTAGTGCTCTTTAGGGTATATCGGTATCCTTCATATGTATACGTAAGGTCCCCATTCACATTAATTTCTGGTTTCTCTGGAGACTCTGCACTTTCTTCTTCTTTTGCATTTTCTTTGGATTCATTTGACCACGCCTCTGTAATACTCACCTGTTCTGTCGCATTGACTTTGTCTAATTTGCTATTATCATCTTTTGAGCAACCAGATAAAACAACCAACACCAACAGCATCGGAATTATAACTGTCACTTTTTTAGGAAATTTTTTGAACATATTCTGGATGTTAAAGTTATCTAGACGCTTAAAAAATTAGTTTAAAGCCACTTACCACTATTCTACCCCCCCCCGAGACGGTTTGTCAAATTTTAATCTGTAGCAACTAACAATTCACATATACGACTATGAATTTTAGATTTATCACCATAAGACTTCTCATCCAAACCCTCCGGCGCAACACCGCTGCGCTCGCCGGTAAGGATTGCGCGTAAAGAGCTCCGCTACTCATAAGCACAAGAAACCCGCTGTACACCTAGAGTACAGCGGGTTTTGAATGTGTATCCGTTATCTACCCAGAAAGCACTTCACCTCTCTTCTAATTATCCCGCATGTCACGGTCACGCACCACGCGTGCAAAATCCTCAAAGTGTTCCACGGTGTGTTGCCGGCCCGTCAATGGGTCTGTGTAGTACATTTTTACGTGTGGCACGCCGCTGTCAATAATCAGCTCATAGAACGACTCCGGAAATACGCGGCTCTTCTTTGTGCCTGTGAGTGAATAGTATCGCACACCGTTTTTCTCCTCATACCGCGCCACTTCCAGGTGTCCATTGATAAACGCTTCCACATTGTACTGCTCCAGGATTGCGCGCAGCTCCGGGGCATTTGTTACAGAGCGTTTCGGGCGCGTGCGTGCATCTTCAAATTTCTTGATTTTTTTCTCAAGGGCGGTACGCTGTGCTGCACTCGTTGTACGATC
>JALVFC010000475.1 GCA_027030285.1 Thiotrichaceae bacterium
GGTTTCGATCGCATTAATCAGGTTCGTCGCAGATTTTTCTGCCATACGATCCAAAGCTGCGACCGCTTCAATAGTCAAGTAGTAAATATCATCAATGTGTTCAATCAGCTTTTTATCAAATAACTGGTCAACCAGTTTGTCACCCAGCCCATCAATATCCATTGCCTTGCGTGAGGCAAAATGCTTTATACGTTCTTTCAATTGCGCTGAGCAATAGAGCCCGCCAGAGCACCTTGCTATGGCTTCGCCTTCTTCTGTTTTTACCAGGGAGCCGCAAACAGGACAATGGTCTGGCAATTCGATGCTGATGCGCCTGGCACCTTTTTTTGCAACTGCAACAATTTTTGGTATCACATCCCCTGCTCTTTTAACAATTACGGTGTCTCCAATGTGTACATCAATACGGCGGATTTCATCCATATTATGCAAGGTGGCATTACTCACCGTGACACCCCCTACAAACACCGGCTCCAGGCGTGCTACAGGTGTGATTGCTCCTGTGCGTCCAACCTGAAATTCAACATCCTTGAGCAAGGTAGTCTCTTCTTCTGCTGGAAATTTTCGGGCGATTGCCCAGCGCGGCGCACGGCTCACATATCCCAGCTCTTCCTGCAATGCAAAATCATTTACCTTGAATACCACGCCATCTATTTCATAGGGTAGATCAGGTCTTTTTTCAGCCATTTCCTGATAATACTGCTGGCAGCCAGGCACACCTTTCACCAGTCTGGCTTCAGGACAGACGCGCAACCCCCATTCAGCTAACTGAGACAGCGTGTCCGCCTGTGTCTTGGGCATCTCGCCACCCTCTGTATAAGCAACAGCATAACAATACATCGCCAATGGTCGCTGTGCAGTTATATGAGAGTCTAGCTGTCGCAAACTTCCGGCTGCTGCATTTCTGGGGTTACTAAAAAGCTTTTTCCCCTTGTTCTTCAGGCTTTCATTTAGTTCTTTAAAGCCCACTATTGGCATATAAACTTCACCGCGAACTTCAAGTACATCTGGCCAGTCTCCCTGATTCAGTACCAATGGAATAGACCCGATGGTACGAATATTTTCAGTAATATCCTCACCTGTTGTACCGTCTCCACGGGTAGCTGCCTGTACCAGAACCCCTGCTTTATAGAGCAAGCTGACAGCAAGCCCATCCAGTTTCGGCTCTCCAAAGTACTCTATGACTTCATCAGTTTTCAGGCGGTCATGCAAACGCCTGTCAAAGGCGGCGACTTCCTGATCAGTAAAAGCATTGCCCAATGAGAGCATGGGGATGATATGTGTGACCTGCTTGAACGCTGAAAGCGGTGGAGCACCAACTCTCTGAGTGGGTGAATCCAGAGTCAACAGATCCGGAAACTCTGTTTCCAGCTCTTGTAATTCGCGTAATAAACAGTCGTATTTTGCATCTGAGATTTCAGGATCATCCTGTACGTAATAGCGGTAATTATGATGATTCAGGGTCTCGCGTAGCTGCTTGGCTCTTGCACTGGCTTGTTTGTGATTCATTCTTTATTTTGTTAATCCGGTAAGCTTGAAAATGATTTCAACCAAGACTAAATCAATGTTCCTTGAGATCTTCTTAACTGTAAAGAGCTGTGAAGAATAGTCGTAGCATCAGAAACTTGATTGAATGTTTATTGCCTTATAATTATCACTAGTTTTTCCAAGCTACACAATCATCACAGCAATTCCCGCTAAAAACCCAACACCAGTAAATTCGCGGCTTCCAGAGCCGATTCAAAAAAAGTTTTCGTAAACATTCAACTGGAATTTCAATATAATATAGACTGAAACTAATGTTTAGGGTGAGATATCGTGCCGAAATCAGTCTTTCGCAAATCACTTAGTCTTCCAGGTATGCTGAAGAAAGTTCGCCG
>JALVFC010000476.1 GCA_027030285.1 Thiotrichaceae bacterium
CAGGAGCGCGTAATACACCAGCCCACAGGGCAACCAGCCCCATACAGCACCAAACAGAAAGGCTTGTACTGGGGTTTTCACTGGCAGCAGTTTTTGCCCTAGTGGTTGCAGCTGCCGCCACAATGGCGCACCGATTTTTTCAATACGCGCAAATTGTGGAAACCAGCCTGCAAGATATAACCCCATGGCAATCACCAGAAAAGATGATAGCAGTCGCAAAACACCCAGCCCCTGCTCTGGTAGAAGCAGCTCACGAATGCTCTGACCAAAGCCACCGATTAATGCTCCGGCAAGCATATAGCTGAGAATTCGCCCACTGTTGTATGCCAGAGTGAAAAAGAAAAGCCGTGTAGTCTGTTGCCGAATCGCTGGGGTAAGGCTCATGGTCATCGCACCAACCAGTCCGCCACACATGCCAAAACAGTGCAGGGCACTAAACAGGCCAATAAGAAATGCAATAATCATCAGCAGTACCCATTAGCGGATGGCATAGACTATGGGTACGGACAACACCCACTGGTCACGTGTAATCTCACGTGGAAAAGGCAATTTTCCAGACACCTTGCGTACAGCCTTGATCGCTGCATTATCCAGTACACCATTGCCTGAGCTTTTACCGATACGGATATCTTTGATAACACCATTGGGTAATATGGTAAATCTCACCAGTACCCTGCCCTGCTTTCCTCTGCGTCTCGCCCTTTGCGGATAGTGTTTCATGGATTCAATAAGACGCTGTAAACGCGCTTTGTAACTTGCCTCAGCCCGGTTTGCCCTGACGGGTGATACGACTGGAGATGCCGCATGAGGAACAGGCTGGCGAGTGCTGGATCCAGCCGCCCTGCGTATCTTGCTCGCAGGGCGAGCCTGTTGCGGCGCATGACGAACGGCTTTCGCAGGCACCGGATGCTGCTGCACATGGACTGGCTTTCGTGGGCTATGTGTCACTGCTGGATGGGGCTGTTGCCGTGGTCGTGGTTGTGGTCGTTGTTGTGGGTGGCGTTTTTTGGGTTTTATTTTCTGTTTTAGCGGACGTTTTACCCGATGTTTTCGGGTTACTTTTTTTCTGGTAATTGTTTTTGCTTTTTGCCTGTGCTGTTTTTTTGCTGGTTTATGAATTTGCTTGCTGGACTGGTGATGGCTCACTTTATCCTCAATTGCAGGCACTGGCTCAGGTACAACGGTTTCCGGTACGGGCTGAACAGCAGGTTTGGGGCTTTCCTTAAACATTGCCAATGTCAATGCAATGCTCTCGGGCTGGGCAGCTCTGGGCAATGGGCTGCCCCAGACGGTTATCAGCCAGGTAAACAGCCCTGCATGAATCAGCGCCGAAGTAAAAAAACCGGTTAGTGTGCCTTTCATATCCCGTTACAAACTGTCCTGGGTCGCCTGGGTTAATATGGTCAGTTTTTGCAGTTGATTTTTTTTCAGTTCATCAATAACCCTCACGAACCACTCAAAGCGAACTTGTTTATCTACCCGTAAAACAATCGAAGTGTTTTTATTCAATGTCGCCAGCTTTTCCGCCAGCACTTCAATGCCTGTTGACTCACCATCCAGAAAAACCCTGTTTTCAGCATTGATCGAAATCTCCAGTGTTTTGCCTTCTACAGCCTGCGCCTGCTCGTCACTATGTGCTTCTGGCAGGTTAATATCCATGGTGTTTTGCGAGATAAAGGTTGCCGTCGTCAACACAATTGCCAGTAGCACCAGCATAATGTCGATGAAAGGAATCACATTGATTTGATCAAAGCGTTTCATGGGCTGGTTGATGCTCCTGTTTCTCCTGATGCTTGTCCTGATACACCCGCCATCTGGCATTCAGCACATCCACTTTGCGCAACAGCGCGTTGTAAAACATAATCGCGGGGAT
>JALVFC010000477.1 GCA_027030285.1 Thiotrichaceae bacterium
AGCCGATGTGGATCGTGTTAGCCAGGAAATCGAAGAAATCATAGGTCTGGATGCTACCGATGCAGTTCATTGCAGTGCCAAAACAGGTATTGGAATCAGAGATCTGCTGGAGCAACTGGTAGAGCGCATTCCGCCCCCAAAAGGTGATGTGGATGCACCCTTGAAAGCTCTTATTATTGATTCCTGGTTTGACAATTATCTGGGGGTTGTTGCTCTGGTTCGCGTTTTTCAGGGCACACTGAAGAAAAAGCAAAAAGTGCGTGCCATGTCTACCGGCAATGATCATCTGGTTGAGCGAGTGGGTATTTATACACCCAAAATGACAGATAAAGATGCGCTGGCAGCGGGTGATGTAGGCTTTGTTATTGCAGGAATCAAGGATCTTGCGGGTGCCAAGGTGGGTGATACGCTAACCCTTGCTAACAACCCTGCTGAGGAAGCACTGGAGGGTTTTAAAGAGGTTCAGCCGCGTGTCTTTGCGGGTGTCTATCCAGTCAGCTCTGACGATTATGAAAATCTGCGTGACGCATTGACCAAGTTAAAGCTGAATGATGCTTCCCTGCATTATGAACCTGAAACGTCGCAGGCACTGGGCTTTGGCTTTCGTTGTGGTTTTCTGGGCATGTTGCACATGGAGATTATTCAGGAGCGACTGGAACGTGAATATGATCTGGACCTCATTACCACCGCACCCACGGTTATCTACGAAATTGAACAAACCGATGGTGAGGTTTTCCGCATCCATAATCCTTCTCAGTTACCACCTGTTAACAAGATTCAGGAAATCCGCGAACCGATTATTCGCGGCACGATTTTGGTGCCGAGTGAATATGTGGGCAACGTCATTAACCTGTGTATTGAGAAGCGCGGTGTGCAGAAACAAATGCAATATCTGGGCAATCAGGTCACGATGGAATATGAATTGCCCATGAGTGAAGTGGTACTGGATTTCTTTGACCGCCTTAAATCGGTAAGCCGTGGCTATGCCTCTTTTGATTATGAACTGGATCGCTTTGAAGCGGCGGATCTGGTGAAGCTGGATATTTTAATCAATGGCGAGCGGGTGGATGCGTTGTCATTGATTGTGCACAAAGAAGGTGCACCTTATAAAGGCAGGGAACTGGCATCAAAAATGAAAGAGATTATTCCACGTCAGATGTTTGACGTGGCGATCCAGGCTGCGATAGGTACCAATATTATTGCACGTACAAATGTGAAAGCATTGCGGAAAAATGTGACGGCAAAATGTTATGGCGGCGATGTATCGCGCAAACGTAAACTTCTGGAAAAACAAAAAGCGGGGAAAAAACGCATGAAGCAGGTGGGTAGTGTGGAAATACCACAGGAAGCGTTTCTTGCTGTACTACGAGTGGATGACAAATGATTGAAAAGTTTTATCTGGATTTAGAGTTTTGGTTAGTGCTGGTAACATTTTTATCAGGTGCAATCTGGTTTCTGTACTGGTTGTTTAACCGCAATAAAACAGAAACCAAAGATGAGCCGGTAATCGTAGAATATGCCCGTTCCTTTTTCCCGGTTTTGTTGCTGGTAGTACTGTTGAGGTCCTTTGTTGCCGAGCCTTTCCGCATTCCATCTGGTTCCATGATGCCGACCCTGGAAGTAGGGGACTTTATTCTGGTAAATAAATTTGCCTATGGAATACGGCTACCAGTTTTCAGGACAAAATTACTGGATACTGGTAAACCGAAACGTGGTGATGTGTTCGTGTTTCGCTATCCGGAGCGTCCCTGGCAAAACTATATCAAGCGTGTTATTGGCTTACCCGGGGATACCATTCGCTGGCAGGCTGACAAGCTGACTATCAATGGCAAACCCATACCGCATGAGGCATATGATGAGTACATAGCCGTT
>JALVFC010000478.1 GCA_027030285.1 Thiotrichaceae bacterium
GGCCCTGCGGCGGAGCAGCTGCCACAGTTACCCGCTGATATCGCTGTTACCGAGTTTTCTGACAAGCTGATTGTACCTGGCTTTATCGACAGCCATACGCATTATCCGCAGACCGATATCATTGCCGCTTATGGCAAGCAGTTGCTTGACTGGCTGAATGATTACACCTTCCCGCAGGAGAAAAAGTTTGCCGATGCTGCTTATGCGCGTGAGGTTGCAGATTTTTTTATTCAGCAGCTGTTTCGTCATGGCACCACAACGGCGGTGGTGATGCCGACCGTGCATCCGCAGTCAGTAGAGGCGATTTTCTCGGCAGCCTGCGAGCGTAATATGTGTCTGATATCAGGCAAGCTCATGATGGATCGCCACGCGCCGGAATACCTGCTGGATACCCCTGAAACGTCCTATGCCGAGAGCAAAAAGCTGCTTGAAAAGTGGCATAAACAGGGGCGTTTGCACTATGCAATTTCGCCACGTTTTGCGCCCACATCCACCGACGCCCAACTGGCTCAGGCTGGCTTGCTGGCAAGGCAGTATCCTGATGTCTATATCCATACCCATCTGGCTGAAAACAAAAAGGAAGTAGCGTGGGTCACCAGGCTGTTTCCGCAAAGCCGAAGTTATCTTGATGTCTATGATCAGTATGATCTGCTACGCGAACGCTCGCTGTTTGCACATGGCATCTACCTGTCTGACGCTGATCTGCAACGCTTGCATGACAGTAAGGCATCTATTGTTTTTTGCCCGACCTCCAATCTGTTTTTAGGCAGTGGATTGCTGGATTTACAGCGACTGCGTGATTATGGTGTTAGCACGGCGCTGGGGACAGATGTCGGGGCAGGAACCAGCTTCAGTATGCTGCAAACCCTTAATGAAGCCTATAAGGTGCAGCAGTTGGCTGGCAACAGTTTGTCTGCCCACCAGGGATTTTATTTGGCAACACTGGGAAGTGCGCGGGCACTCAAACTGGATCATGAGGTGGGTAACTTTGAGCGCGGCAAAGCTGCGGATTTTACTGTGCTGGATTATCAGGCAACGCCATTGATTCAACGGCGTTTGCAAGCCGCTTCAAACATAGAGGAAATCCTGTTTACCCTGATGATGCTGGGGGATGATCGGGTTGTTGCTGCAACCTATGTGATGGGTGAGTGTGTTTATTCCGCACACTCTACCCTGTGCAACTGAGGATTTTGGGGTAACGATTACTGATATTTGCAAAGGGTTATGATTGATTCAACTGTGCTTGTGACCACACCGTCATTGTGGCGCATGCCGGAATCCAGTGTGCCCGACATGGGCTAAAACTTGTTACCTTGAAACGTGGTAACTGGAAGTAGTAACGACAACCATAGCGAAACCACAAGGGGGAAACCGTGAGGTCAACCTGAAGGAAGAGGCAAGCAAAGACATGGCATAGGAACACGAACAGATAGAGAGGCAGGGTGTGGGCGATGAGCATGCTGGAAAATGCGAAACCCAACCGTTACCGAAAGACACACCAAGAAACATCTGATGGCACGGGTCGAAAGTTTTAGCACCTTACTCGGGGAGATCTCCTCTATATGAGAGTAGAGGAGAAGTCAGCAGAAGCCATAGTAGCGAAGAAATCCCTGTAATGGGGATGGAGCGAAGGGCGGAAGAATCGAAACAAGGGACTTATCAGTGTGTAAAGTATATTTTATAAGCATCTGTTTCTATGAAGAAGGTAAAATCAATACTTGTCCAAAATAGCAACAGTGTTTGTAAAAAAAGCTACAAAAATCACTATTTAATGAAGATAATCTGTTGACAGCTTAAATGTCTCACTGGTATAAATGTGCCGCGTTTCATTGCTACATATGCTAAATAGCGAATAATATCTTTTTACACA
>JALVFC010000479.1 GCA_027030285.1 Thiotrichaceae bacterium
TTCAATGGAGCGGGGTACCGAACCTAATGCCGCCTGGTGCAGGATATAATCCACGCCATCACAGGCTTTCTGGCAGACATCAATATCGCAAATATCTCCTTCGATGAAGGTAAAGAGGTCATCAGCCTGTTCAGCTGACAGACCGCTATCCTCAATTGCCATGTCGATATTGTGTTGATGACCTGTGGCAAAGTTATCCAGGCCGACAACTTTTTGCTTATGGCGTAACAGCACTTCCAGAATATTGGAGCCAATAAATCCGGCGACACCAGTCACCAGCCAGGTATGCTGGCTGTTTTTCAGTTCTGCTAATAAATCAGTGAATTTGCTCATTATAATCTCCCGTCTACGGCGTCGGCTGGTAATACATATTTAATGTCGTAAAGTACGTGCGGTGTTTTACCCAGTTTGCGGATGCCATTGGCTCCCATTTCCACGAACTTGTCATGAGACACTGCGAGGATAATGGCATCATAATGACCTTCCTGAGGTTCCTGGATAGGCGTGATGCCATATTCATGCTGTGCTTCATCGGCATCAACCCAGGGATCATAGACATCGATATTGCAATGATACTTTTGCAGTCCTTCAATCACATCGATAGCGCGGGTATTACGCAGATCAGGACAATTTTCCTTAAAAGTCAGCCCCATTAGCAAAACATTGCTATCAACGACAGGTATGCGTTTTTGAGTCATTAGCTTCACAACCTGATCCGCTACATAATAGCCCATGCTGTCATTCAGACGACGTCCTGCGAGAATAATTTCCGGGTGATAACCGACTTCGGTTGCCTTGTGCGTCAGGTAATAGGGATCCACGCCAATACAGTGACCACCAACCAGGCCGGGGCGGAATGGTAAAAAGTTCCATTTGCTGCCAGCGGCTTCCAGCACATCTTCAGTATTGATACCCAGGCGGTCAAAAATCAGGGCAAGTTCATTAATCAGGGCAATATTGATATCACGCTGGGTATTTTCAATTACCTTAGCCGCTTCAGCTACTTTGATGCTATTCGCTTTATGGGTTCCCGCGACGATAATTTCATTATAGAGCTTGTCAACGATATCAGTTATTTCAGGGGTTGAACCGGAAGTGACCTTTTTAATGGTTGTGACGCGGTGTTCCTTGTCACCGGGGTTAATACGCTCGGGGCTATAGCCAGCAAAGAAGTCCTTGTTAAAGGTCAGTCCCGAAACTTGCTCCAGAATGGGTACACAGACTTCTTCAGTGGCACCAGGATAAACGGTTGATTCATAAATGACGATATCATCTTTTGTTAACACCTTGCCAACCGTTTCACTGGCTTTTTCCAGTGGTGTCAAATCAGGACGTTTGTGTGAATCAATAGGCGTGGGTACGGTGACAATATAGATATTGCAGTCTTTAATATCATCCAGTTCCGTCGTGTAAGACAGTTTCCTGGCTTGCTTAAGCTCGTCAGAATCTACTTCCAGTGTATTATCGATGCCTGAAATCAGTTCCTCAATACGCGGTTTGTTGATATCAAAACCAACGGTATTGAATTTTTTTCCAAACTCTACGGCGAGTGGCAAACCAACGTAACCAAGTCCGATAATAGCAATAGAAGGGTTGTTGTAACTCATTGAAAGGTTTCTCCAAAATAGCGGGGTGTGGTGTTGCTGAGGCTGCCCCTATAAAGTCCAGAAGTGACAGTAAAGGAGAATGCAAGATATTTCAATGATGTTCTGACAAGTTGGCAGCATGGTTGTGTTGGCAGTTATTTTGTCAATGGTGGCACATCAATGATATAGGCATCGATTTCACCCAGAGGATTTCCCCAGGAGCTATTGAATATTACCTTACTGCCATCAGCATTAGGAACCGCCATT
>JALVFC010000480.1 GCA_027030285.1 Thiotrichaceae bacterium
CGCAATGATATTAATGATATGATGCTTTACAATCCCATCAATCTCATTTACAGGTAGTTTTGATGAATTCCCACTCAGGCTTTACCAGAGACTGCTAAATAAAAGTAGCTATGAACCATATACATATTGAACCAGAAAGCTTTTCGCCATGGTCAGCCTTGCAACAATTCGAAAGCACATATTTACAGGATCACACAAATATTGGCGCCACTGCCTCATTTGTTGGCACAATGCGGGATTTTAATGAAGGTGAGAACATCACATCCATGTATCTTGAGCATTATCCGCAGATGACACATCAACAGTTACAGCAGCTTGTCGATAACGCCCATAAAAAGTGGTCACTACTGCATAGCCTGGTTATTCATAGAGTGGGTGAAATTCTGCCTGGCGAGCCAATTGTTCTGGTGGCAGTTTGGACATCTCACCGTAGAGAGGCCTTTGAAGCCTGCCGCTTTATAATGGAGACATTGAAGACATCTGCGCCATTCTGGAAGAAAGAGTCTCTGTCCGATGGTTCTGTACGCTGGGTTGAAAAAAATACTCCTGGGTAATTCTCTCCACAAATTCAAATTCATTTCATTAAAGAACCCATTAATCAATTCATGAATAGTTTGAAGCTATAATTGCTCTTTTTTATAAAATGACCGAATATTCCAAGGAGTCGC
Organism: Thiotrichaceae bacterium; assembly: GCA_027030285.1. Lineage (GTDB taxonomy): Bacteria > Pseudomonadota > Gammaproteobacteria > Thiotrichales > Thiotrichaceae > HyVt-477. Next base: position 669 of record JALVFC010000480.1, read on the forward strand.
TGACGTAATGTTAGGCGTAATATATAACAGTTTTCTGGGTAACAGTCCGAACTGGTTTAAGATCAGTATTCTAGCCTTTCTTGCGGGTAGTTTTCCTTTAATTCAGGTATTTGGAACTACCATTGTCGGCTGGGCATTCATAGCCATGTTTATTCTGACACTGGCAATGGCATTGAAGTGTTATCCCTTACAGTCTGGTGGCTTGCTAGCGGTTGCCGTACTGCTGCTTGGGTTGACGACTCCAGACAGAGTGTGGCATGAGATACAGGATAATCTGGGGGTTATTCTGCTACTGGTCTTTATGGTTAGTTTTATCTATTTCATACAGCCACTGCTGGTATTTATTTTTGGGAAGATTCTTATAAAGGTAAAAAACAAGGTTGTACTGTCCCTCCTTTTTTCAATTGTTGCTGCTCTGCTGTCGGCTTTCCTTGATGCATTGACCGTGACAGCTGTACTTATATCAGTTTTCATTGCCCTTTATGGTGTTTACGAAAAGGTTCATTCATCTGTGGGGGGCGATTTTGATGAAAATGGAATTTTTGATCGCACTGAAATGGGAGGTGAATCTCTAGATGATTTCCGTGCTTTTCTGCGTTCCCTGGTTATGCATGGAGTGGTTGGCACAGCATTGGGTGGTGTCGCGACGTTAGTTGGTGAGCCACAGAATTTGTTGATAGGCGAAAAACTTGGTTGGGATTTTATGCAATTTGCAGCACAAATCTCTCATGTGTCCATACCCGCTACTCTCTCAGGACTAGCGGTACTAATTATTGTTGAATTGACGGGCATATTTGGTTTTGGTGCGAAGCTTGATCCTAATGTAAGAGGTATCCTAAAAGGCTATATTGAGCAACAAGATAAAAAGAGAGGCGCAAAGGATACCTATTCCTTAGTGATACAAGCGATATGTGCTGTATTATTAATATTCGGTCTGGCTTTTCATGTGATGGAAGTTGGGCTGATAGGACTGGTTTTGCTGGTGGTTGTGACATCTTTTACCGGGATTATTGAAGAAAAGCGTCTCGGACATGCTTTTGAGGAATCACTCCCTTTTGTATCTTTGCTTGTTATTTTCTTTGTGATAGTTGGCATGATCCATGATTTACATCTGTTTTCCCCAGTGGTGCAATGGGTGCTTGCTTTGCCGCAGGAACAACAACCCAAAGCCTTCTTTCTGGCAA
>JALVFC010000481.1 GCA_027030285.1 Thiotrichaceae bacterium
GCAAAAACTCTTATATTGGTAAGATACCGAGGACAAAGCACACCTAACCCCAACAAACATACCAGTCAATACCCAGCAACCGTAGCCCGCATGCGATGTGGGAACAGACGTGAGCCAAACAACAACGGTGTAACTTCCCCCTGATTGCAACTGGGCTACGAATCAATCATCTCCATCTTCTGCTGCATCATCACCCGGTAAATTTTCAATACGCTCAATCTCGGTCAACAACTCACCTTTACCGAGTCGTATCAGACGCACACCCTGAGTATTACGGCTAGTTTCGGATACTTGCGAAACCTGCGTGCGTACCAGAATACCGCCATTGGTAATCAGCATAATCTCGTCATCATCCTGCACCTGCACGGCACCGATACTGCGCCCATTGCGCTCAGAGGTTTTGATGGAAATAACACCCATACCGCCCCGCTTCTGGGTGGCAAACTCGGCAGCATCAGTACGCTTGCCATAGCCATTCTCGGTTGCCATTAGCAGCTTGCCTTCATCCAGAATAATCAGCGCATTGACCTGCTGCCCTTCTTCCAGGCGGATACCGCGTACACCAGCAGCTGTGCGTCCCATGGCGCGCACATCTGACTCCTTGAAGCGAATCGCCTTGCCAGAATCAGCAAACAGCATCACTTCCGCATCACCGCTGGTGAGTTCTACATCAATCAGGTCATTACCTTCACGCAGGTCAATTGCAATAATTCCGCTACTTCTGGGGCGTGAGAATTGTGACAGCGATGTCTTTTTAACCGTGCCATTAGAGGTTGCCATAAAGACAAATTTACCCTCTTCATACTCACGAATCGGCAAGATGGCGCGGATACGTTCATCATCTTCCAGCGGTAGCAAATTAACCATCGGACGACCCCGCGAAGTACGGCTGCCCATCGGAATTTGATAAACATTGAGCCAGTACACGCGCCCCTTGCTGGAGAAGCACAGCAAGGTATCATGGGTGCTGGCAATGAAGAGCTTTTCGATAAAGTCTTCATCCTTCATCTTGGTGGCTGCCTTACCACGACCACCGCGACGCTGCGCCGTATAGGTATCAATGGGCTGTGCCTTGGCATAACCGGCATGAGATAAAGTGACCACGACATCTTCTTCTGGAATCAGGTCAATATCTCCCAAATCCTCACCAATCTGATTGATCACAGTACGGCGCTCATCACCAAATTCGTCAATCATTGCCAGCAGATCATCCCGAATCACCTGCATAAGACGGTCAGCACTACCAAGAATATCAAGCAAATCCTCAATAAGATCAATTAGCTCTTTGTATTCCTTTATTATTTTATCCTGCTCAAGCCCTGTTAAGCGGTGCAGTCGCAACTCCAGAATAGCCTGTGCCTGAGCCTCAGACAGCCAGTAACCATCTTCCTTCAAGCCATACTGTTCCAGTAAGCCCTCTGGTTTGGAAGCATCAGCACCGGAACGCTCCAGCATATCGACCACCATACCAGGCTGCCATGCGCGTGAAATCAAGCCTTTTTTAGCATCTGCCGGAGTTGGTGATGACTTTATCAGTTCAATCACTTCATCAATATTCGCCAGCGCAACCGCCAGACCTTCCAGAATATGAGCTCGATTACGTGCCTTACGCAAATCAAAGATAGTACGTCGTGTCACCACTTCACGACGATGCTTGAGAAACGCCTGCAAGATCTGTTTCAGGTTAAGCAGCTTGGGCTGACCATCAACCAGCGCCACCATATTAATGCCAAACACGGTCTGCATCTGGGTCTGCTTGTAGAGGTTATTCAGCACCACCTCGGGCACTTCACCGCGCTTCACCTCAATTACCATGCGCATGCCGTCCTTGTCCGACTCATCACGCAGCTCGGCGATGCCCTCGATTTTCTTCTCCTTGACCAGTTCGGCAATCTTTTCCAGCAAACGAGCCTTATTCACCTGATAGGGCAATTCATAGACAACGATACTCTCACGCCCGGAACGCTCATTGACTTCAAATTCCGCTTTGGCGCGGATACGAATACGTCCACGTCCGGTACGATAAGCCTCATGAATCCCCTGCGCGCCATTGATAATGCCATGCGTCGGAAAATCAGGACCTGGCACATGTTCCATCAAGTCCGTAATATCTGCTTCAGGGTTATCCACCAGCGCAATACAGGCATTTAACACTTCGGTAATATTATGCGGCGGAATATTGGTCGCCATGCCCACCGCAATACCGGATGAGCCATTTACCAGCAAAGCAGGTAGCCGTGTTGGCAATACTGATGGCTGCATTTCTGAACCATCATAGTTTTCAACAAAATCAACTGTTTCCTTGTCGATATCCGCCAGCATTGTGTGCGATATTTTCGCCATACGGATTTCCGTATAACGCATCGCAGCCGGGGAATCACCATCAACAGAACCAAAGTTACCCTGACCATCAATCAGCATATAGCGCATGGAAAATGGCTGAGCCATGCGTACAATCGTGTCATAGACAGCAGTATCACCATGCGGGTGATATTTACCAATCACATCACCCACAATACGGGCTGATTTCTTATAGGGTTTATTCCAGTCGTTATGCAACTCATTCATTGCATATAACACTCGCCGATGTACAGGTTTCAGACCATCTCTAACGTCCGGCAAGGCACGACCAACAATGACGCTCATGGCATAGTCCAAATAGGACTGCTTCATTTCATCGTCTATATTTATGGGGATAATTTCTTTGGCAAAATCGGCCATATTTTGGGGTCACTTTCTGGCTAATAAAAAGAGCGGAGATTATAGCAGAAAACTGGCAAAGTAGTCAGTTTATTGCAGTTTCAGAAAATGCGCGAAGAGTTTATAAGTATAGATGAGTGCTTTTAGCACAGAAACCGGAAAACACGAGTGTCGCTAAGTAGTTACGGCATGATCAGTAAAATATTACACTGGTTGATCGCTGTGCTTTTTATCGGGTTATTTATCTCGGGCTGGATTATGGTTGGACTGGATTGTTATAACCCGCTATCCCCCCCCTGCCCCGCTGGCATAAAAGCTTCGGCTCCGGATAGTTATGATCAAATCAGAGATAACCAGCTTGCGGCTCTGAAGGCGTTTCTGCCGCATTCTCATTACCGGAATCAGTAAAAATCAACCTGACACACAAACCCGGTTTATTATCAGACAGTTCAATGTCTGCCTTGTGTAAATTGACAATCGCTTTAACCATACTCAAACCCAGGCCATTACCTGGTGTATTTCGCACTGCATCCAGGCGGGTAAAACGCTCAAAAACACGCTGGTAATCTGCTTCGGGTATGCCAATTCCACTATCACAGACACTTATCACAAGCTCAGCTGTAGAGCGACGGTGTGCCTGCAACCTGATTTTGCCATGAGCGGGGGTATACTTGATCGCATTGTCCAGTAAATTGGCAAGCGCCTGTGCAATGAGTTGCTTATCTGCGCGCAGGCGAAGATTTCGGTCACTATAAACCTGAAACGCGATGTTTTTTTCCTCAGCCACTACCGCATAGACCTCGCCCATATCCTCCAGCATACTGGAAACATCGACTTCCTCCCAACGGTCATGCTGCACTCTGGATTCAATCTGCGTGATATTCAAAATAGCATTAAACGTAGCTATTAGGCTGTTTACATCGGCAATAGCGTTATCCAGCTCCGTTTCCTGCGTTTCCTTGCCAGCTTCACTCGCACTCGGCATCAGGCGCAATGCCTCCAGTCGATGATGCAGACGGTTCAACGGATTACGCAAATCATGTGCCAGATTATCGGTCACATCCCGCATGCTAACCATCACGGTTTGCAAACGATCCAGCATTTCATTCACTACCTTGCTAAGACGGTTAAATTCATCCTCCCTGCCTTTCAGTGGCAAGCGCTGATTTAAATCGCCTTCAATAATTTCCTTTGCGGTATGATGCACTCGATCAACCCGATCCAGAACACTCTGCCCCATACGCCAGCCACCCAGCAATGCAGCCGCCAGGATAACGCCAATCGCAATTAATAACACACTGGCAATATGCTCAAGTAATTGCTCTGCTTCGCTCATATCTGTGCCTACCAGTAATTGATAACCGGAAGGCAACGGTGTAATCAATACGCGAGTATCAAAATCTTTACGCCCTGTTGCAGTTGTGCGCGTAATAACACTTAATGGCAAGGTTGCAAAGGTGGCAGAATAGTTTAGCGGGTTAGTCTCTTGAGTTGCGATGTCTCTAAAAAAATCATGTTGTTGTGGACTACTTAATGCATATACAAAAAACTGTGTACTCTGTTTGTCCGTTCTGCGGCTTATCAGGCGACTCAAATCAGCGAAATTACCAGAGTAATACTGGCTTAACAGTACATTCGTTTCCAGTTGCAGACGCTCATCAATCTGCTGCTGTACTAGCTTGGCTGCCATCCAGTAAGCAGCTCCCAGCGCAAGCGCGGCCACCATGCTAAATAGCAGGGCATAAATTAGCGAAAGCCGAAAGGCAGTAGTACTAAGCAGCTTCTGGATCATGGATAATGTACCCCGCCCCCCGTACCGTATTGATCAGCGGCACATCAAACCCCTTGTCCACCTTGCTACGCAGGCGACTCATATGCACATTAATAATATTGGTTTGTGGGTCAAAATTATAATCCCAGACTTTTTCCAGCAACATGGTACGTGTCACCACCTCGCCGGCATGGCGCATCAACACCTCCAGCAAGGTAAACTCACGCGGTAACAGATCAATACGCTTACCTGCCCGTGTGACCTTATGCTTCAGCAAATCCATGACCAGATCACGCACTTGCAAGCTGGTCTCAGCCTGCTCAGCTCTATTACGTCGGACAAGCGCCTGCAATCGTGCTAGCAGCTCGGTAAAGGCATAGGGTTTGACCAGATAATCATCCCCTCCAGCCTGTAAACCTTCTACCCGATGATCCACCTCGCCCAGAGCACTTAAAATCAACACTGGCGTGGTAATTTCCATCTGTCGCAATGTGCGTACAATCGACAAACCATCCCGCCCCGGCAACATACGATCCACCACCAGCACATCATAGTTGCCTGTCATTGCAAGATGTAATCCATCATCACCATTTTCTGCCAGATCAATTTGATGCCCACTTTGCAGCATGCCGCTACGGATAAACTCAGCGGTATCAAGATCATCTTCGACGAGTAATACATGCATGTATGAACTCCTATACTTAACAGATACGCTGACTACCCAGCGCAAGAGTAGCATCCAGAAACCAATAAACCACGTTAATAATTGCCATGCTTTCAGACAAGAAAAAACAGCTAATAGATACTGACCCCATAGACCTCTGGTTATTACGCCAGACCGAAGTCCTAGAAAAATCTGCCTGTATGTTGCAAGCTTGTGGCACAACAGACTTTTTCAAGTACTCCAAAGCAATTTATGGCGCACCCTTTACCAAAGATATTGTCTACCTGGAAGGACTGCTCAGAGTGCATAATTTCCTGCGCGCCATCGTAGCTAATGGCAGGGCAGACTGCCTGAAACTCCTGTTTTGCGGCAAGCTGGATATTGAAGATCTGCCCGTTATTCACACCCTGTCCGCGGTCGGACTATGTAAACCACCCCAATACCTGCCACCGTGGGCAAGTGACCTAAGGCTTTTACTGAGTTATCTTGCCTATTCATCATTTTTAAATGGAATAAATTTCGGGCAAGTTAAGGCACATTACCAAAAAATGCTGGAGCAACTACCGGTAACATCCGGCAACTAACCGTTGTCATCAATCAGGAGGAAAACCCCATGACCATGCGACAGGCTTTTGTAATTACTGCTGTATCAGTAACAAGGCGTGCGCGACACCCGCCCATTTGGCACCCTGTTTAATGTCTACCGGGATGGTTATGAATGGGTAAATCACTCACTGAATCCCAAACCCGTACCCAGGGATTTGCGTGTGCAGTTTGGTGGCTCAGAGTGTAGCCAACCCTATGCAGCATCCCCCTTGAATATCTCCGCCATGAGTTTTGGCGCATTAAGCAAGAATGCCATTATGGCACTGAACCTGGGCGCCAAACAGGGCGGCTTTGCCCATAATACCGGAGAAGGAGGTTGCAGCCCTTATCATCTGCAAGCAGGTGGCGACTTAATCTGGCAGATCGGCACGGGTTATTTTGGCTGTCGCAATAAAGATGGCAATTTTGATGCTGAACTGTTTCAGAAAACAGCCTGCAAAACATCCGTCAAAATGATTGAGATCAAACTGTCACAAGGCGCCAAACTTGGACACGGCGGCATCCTGCCAGCGGTCAAGCTAACCGAGGAAATTGCCAGAATAAGGCACGTACCGATGGGGCACGATGTCATTTCCCCTCCGGCACATACATCCTTTTCTACACCCAAAGGCTTGCTCGAATTTGTAGTGCAATTACGCGAATTAAGCGGTGGCAGGCCTGTAGGTTTTAAACTGTGTATTAGCAATCGGTCTGAATTCCTGGGCATCTGCAAGGCAATGCTGGAAACAGGTATCACACCCGATTTTATCACCGTAGATGGTGGTGAAGGCGGTACTGGAGCGGCACCTATTGAACTAACCAATTCGGTTGGCACACCCTTGCGAGATGCACTTATCTTTGTACATAGCGCCTTGCCGGGTATTGGTAAACGTGAGCAAGTTCGTATTATAGCTTCCGGTAAAGCATATTCAGCCTTTCATGTATTGCGTCTGATAGCGCTCGGTGCAGACACTGTCAATGTGGCGCGTGCCATGATGTTTGCGTTGGGTTGTATCCAGTCCCGTCATTGTGATGCCGACACTTGCCCAACGGGTGTCGCCACCCAAAACCCGGCACACTACAAGGCACTGGATGTTGAACTAAAAGCCAAACGGGTGGCACACTATCACGCAGCCACCATAGAAAACCTGAAGGAATTACTCGCAGCCTGCGGACTGGAGAGCCTGGATCAACTTATGCCCTGGCATATTAACCGCAGAGTAGAAGGTACGCAGATCAAAAACTACGATGAACTGTATCCCTGTATCGAAAGAGACTGTTTGCTGGACGAAAAACACATTCCCAATGACTGGAAAGAAGACTGGCAGCGAGCTTCAGCGACTCATTGGTAAGCATTTATTCCCCTGAAGAGGGTGTCGCAAAAGTCATTCCAGGTTATAATACAGCATGACCACACAACACAAGCCAATAAAACGAACCGTCACCAAGCTAGACACCAGTGGACAAATCGACCTGTTCACAAAAGACATGGAAGTTGAGACGAGAGCAACCAGGCGTCCAGAAAGAGTCTGCTTCATTGATCTTGGTCCTTCAGCCATCAAGCTAGGAGGCTGTCCGAGAACTGGAAGCGTAGCGAAAATCACAGGATTATCATAAGCTGGGCTTATTGGATGAGGCGAATAGTCATTCTATTTAACGATTCCAATAAGTTCAGATTATGATGATCATGGGGTTTGCAGTAGCTTCTTAGTTCTCGGACAGCCTCCTAAACCAAGTAGAGCCTGTACGCCAAAATAATATTTTTAGAAATTTGCGTACTTTTAATTAACTGCTGCATTATTAAGCAGTATTTCCCATTATGAAGTGTCTAT
>JALVFC010000482.1 GCA_027030285.1 Thiotrichaceae bacterium
GATCAATTAAAAATCGCGAAGTTGCACTTGTCAGGTGTTATAGGCGCTGACGTAGCATCAATAGCTGTAAGTAATAGTTTCTGTATATGAAAGCTGGCAACATACGCTATAGAAAATGCTTCGCGAATTGAGTTGACTTCTTCTGAAAATTGCAGGACTGGCATCAAGTGTTGCAGTGTTTCAGGCAATAGCGCCAGTAACCTTTAGCGGGCACAGACTACTCCGAAATAAGGCTTAAGTACAGAGTGATAATGCTTCTGTATCTATAAATATTATTTATCATTATTCGACAATATTATTGATAAGAATGGGGGAGTGTAAAATATATCTAATAAATCAGTCAGATATAAAAGAAGGTTGTGGGCTTGCAAAATCCACTAATCAGTGGCAAAACTTACCAATCGCTTGATATGAAACATGAAAAAAGAGTTTCTAAGGTTCGCAGTTATAAACATAAATTATTGTATGTCATGGGTGGGTCGCTGGCAGCTTATGAATCTTTGACACAGCCTGCACTTGCTCGGTAAGCTCTCTGTATGCCCATCAGACAACTACCCTCACACCTGATTAATCAAATTGCTGCTGGCGAAGTCGTAGAAAGACCGTCTTCAGTGCTAAAGGAGCTTGCAGAAAATTCGCTCGATGCACAGGCAACTCACATTACCATAGACGTAGAACAAGGCGGAATTAAACGGATTCGTATTCGGGATAACGGGATAGGGATTCCCAAAGAAGAACTCAAGCTGGCATTGAGGCGTCATGCAACCAGCAAGATCAGTAGCCTGAGTGATCTTGAGCGAGTCAATAGTCTTGGTTTTCGCGGTGAGGCATTGCCCAGTATTGCTTCTGTTTCCAGGTTGAGTTTGATTTCAAGATACCAGAGTGAAGAACAGGGGTGGAACATACAGGTTGATGGATATGGAGAATGTACTGAGCCAGCGCCTGTGTCGCATCCCGTCGGTACGACTGTTGATATTCGTGACCTGTTTTTTAATACACCCGCGCGCAGGAAGTTTTTGAAAACGGAGCGTACTGAGTACAAACATCTTGAAGATGTGGTGAAGAAAATTGCCCTGAGCAGGCTTGATACACATATTGAGCTGCGCCATAACCAGAAAACCACCCTGTTACTACGACCTGCCAGCAACCAGCAGGATGCTGATAAGCGGGTGTCCCAAATTACGGGTAGTGCCTTTATGGAGCAGTCCCTGTATCTGGATTATTCCGCCGCAGGCTTGCGACTGTGGGGCTGGATAGGGCTGCCCACCTTTTCGCGCTCACAGGCTGATTTGCAATACTTTTATGTGAACAAGCGCATAATCAGGGATAAAGTCGTCACGCATGCTGTACGCCAGTCCTACAGCGATGTGCTATACCACGGTCGGCACCCGGCTTATGTGTTGTTCCTTGAACTTGACCCACAAAGCGTTGATGTGAATGCACATCCAGCCAAACATGAAGTGCGTTTTCGTGAAGCACGGCTGGTACATGACTTTTTATATAGAACCCTGCATCAGGCACTGGCAGATGTACGACCAGAAACAGAGAGTCCTGCCCGGGAGCATCGCCCTGAGCTACCCGGTCAACAGCTACCAGAAGGTAAGCCTCAACAAGCTTATACGCCCCAGCAACGACGCCTAGGTATGCCTGTAAATGAGCAACTATCCATGTATAACCGCCTGGGTCAGTCAGCAGGATTCAACAGTCTGGCTAATGCTGGCAGTTCACCCTCTGTACAAGGTGCAGCAACAACACCAGCGCCGCAACAGGATACTGAAGGCACAGATGTGCCGCCATTAGGCTATGCACTGGCGCAGTTACACGGAATTTATATCCTTGCCGAGAACGCGACTGGTCTGGTGTTGGTAGATATGCACGCAGCCCATGAGCGCATTACCTACGAGTCGCTTAAAAAGAGTCATACTGAAGATGCAATTCGCTCACAGCCCTTACTGGTACCATTGGCTATTAATGTCAGTCGGAAAGAAGCTGATTTTGCGGAAGAATACGCCGATACCTTCAGGCAACTGGGCTTTGAGATAAACCGTCTCGAAGCTGAAAAAATAGTTATTCGTGGTATTCCAAGCTTGTTAAGAGGTGCAGATATTGAAACCCTGGTGCGAGATGTGTTGGCTGACCTTATTACACATGGCAGTAGCGATAGAATTGAGATGCAGATAAATGAAATTCTCTCTACCATGGCATGCCATAACTCTGTACGGGCTAATCACAAACTCACGCTGCCAGAAATGAATGCGCTGCTTAGAGATATGGAGCGCACCGAACGCAGCGGACAATGCAATCATGGGCGACCCACCTGGACACAAATGAGCATAGCGCAGTTAGACAAGCTGTTTATGCGAGGTCAATAAACCGTGCCAGCAGAAAAACATACTTTTCCACCCTGTATCTGCATTATGGGAGCCACAGGCACTGGCAAAACCGAACTGGCAATCGAAATGCACAAACGTTTCCCGGTGGAAATTATTAATGTTGATTCTGCACAAATTTACACACAAATGGATATTGGCACAGCCAAACCGGATAAAGAAACCCTGCAACAGGTCCCGCACCGTCTACTAGACTTTATAGACCCCTCACAAGCCTATTCAGCGGCCGACTTTCGTACCGATGCCTTGCGAGAAATGCAGGAAATTACCAGTTCAGGAAAAATTCCCTTGCTTGCTGGTGGAACCATGCTGTACTTCCGGGCCTTGTTAAATGGCATCGCGCCATTGCCATCAGCAGACCCGCAAATCCGTGCCAGACTGAATGCAACGGCTGCAGAGCGGGGCTGGGATTACCTGCACGAGTGCCTGCAACAGATCGATCCAGAGTCTGCAGGGCGTATCCATCCAAATGATCCACAACGTATCCAGAGAGCGCTGGAAGTGTATGAAATAACAGGAAAGACACTGACAGAGCTACATGCAGCTCATAACCGGCAAGGAGCTGTTCACTTTCCCTGGAGAGTACTCAAGTTTGCTCTCATTCCACGTGACAGGGAGGAGCTTCGCCAGCGTCTCGCAATACGATTTGAACACATGCTAGAACAGGGTTTGATAACTGAAGTCGAACAACTACGTGCTCGCGGGGATCTGAGTCTTGACCTGCCTTCAATGCGCTCAGTAGGCTACAGGCAGATATGGCAGTACTTAAATGGTGAAATGGACTACAAAATGATGAAAGAACGTGCTATTGTCGCAACTCGCCAACTAGCGAAACGACAGTTGACCTGGTTGCGTTCGGAGAAAGAAGTGATTTCGCTGTACATGGAAGATAACAATATTTCAATGATGGAAAGCAAAATGAGGGGCTTTTTAATCAATTAGAATCTACCATTAGGCGTATAAGACTTCACTAAAACGCAAACGAAATATAAGATTCGTCTGCTCGACAAATAAAAGCACCATTACTCATTATCTTCTACTGTTGTAGCTAGCGGTATTTTATATAATGGTTTTAAAGTATTTGGTAACAATATTTTAAAATTCATGCATAATGATATGTATAGTGAATAATGTAAGCAATTAATATAAACAAAACCCCAATATAAAAGTCAGGAGTTAACATGATGTCTAAAGGGCACACTCTACAAGAACCCTTCCTTAACGCTTTACGCAAAGAGAGGATTCCAGTATCGATTTACCTCGTAAATGGAATTAAGTTACAGGGCCACGTTGAATCATTCGATCAATTCGTTATCTTGCTAGGTAATGCAGTGAATCAGCTGGTATACAAGCACGCCATTTCTACTATTGTTCCCGCACGTCCGATCAAACTTAGTCTGACAGACGACGAATAAACGAACACTAGAGACTAGAATATTAAATAGAATAGTCTTAACTGTACTTGAATATCCCAGACCGGCAGGTATGTTCAAAACGACTTGTCGGTTTATTCTATGTCGCTATTATCCTATCATGCGCAGATGCGCTGAAAACAGATCTAAAAACCTTTGGAATTATTTGATCGCCTCCAACATCCCCGCACCGGTGAAACTGCTATTCTAGTCCAGATCAGCCTTAATGCATCCAGCAACACCTATGATAAACAAGAGTTTCAGGCATTAGCACGATCTGCCGGTGCCAATGACGTATCTTTCATTACTGGCTCACGCCACTCACCAGATCCCAAATATTTTGTTGGCCAGGGCAAAGTAGAGGAAATCAGGCAGCATGTATTAACAAATGATGCCGATATCGTTATTTTTGATCATGCACTCAGTCCTGCCCAGGAACGCAACCTTGAAAAGCTGCTTGAATGCAGAGTGCTGGACAGAACCGGTTTGATTCTGGATATCTTTGCACAACGCGCCCAGTCCCATGATGGCAAGTTACAGGTAGAACTGGCGCAGCTAAAGCATATGTCCACACGCCTGGTGCGTGGCTGGACGCACCTTGAGCGCCAGAAGGGTGGTATTGGCTTGCGTGGTCCCGGTGAAACGCAGCTGGAAACGGATCGCCGCTTGCTTAATATTCGCATCAAGCAAATCAACAAGCGTCTGCAAAAAGTACGCAACCAGCGTGAGCAAGGCAGGCAATCGCGAAAAAAAGCGGAAACCCCTACCGTATCATTGGTGGGTTACACCAATGCAGGGAAGTCAACACTCTTTAACAAACTTACCGATGCAGAAGTCTATGCTGCTGATCAGTTGTTCGCTACACTAGATCCTACACTACGCAAACTGGAGCTTCCCAACCAGCAAAAAGTCATTCTGGCTGATACGGTAGGTTTTATAAAAGACCTGCCGCATGACCTGGTTGCAGCCTTTCGTTCTACTTTGCAGGAAACCATTGAAGCAGATATTTTGCTGCATGTGATTGATAGCCAGGACGAACAGCGTGATATGTTCCGTGCTGAGGTTAATGAGGTGATTGCACAAATTGGTGCAGATAAAATTACCCAGATTGAAATTATGAACAAGATAGACCTGGCAGAAGAAAGTACTGCACGAATCGAGCCAGCCCATGATGATCTGCCAGCACGTATCTGGTTATCATCCAGAACAGGTGAGGGGCTTGAGCTACTGACGCAGTATCTGGCAGACTACTTTTCAAAAAGCCTGTTTTCAGGTTTCCTCACATTGCTACCACAATACGCTCGGCTGCGTGCACGACTCTTTGAATATAATGCGGTTACCCGGGAAACGATTACAGCAGAAGGTGCTTTTAGCCTGCAAATTGTGATTCAACAACGTATACTCGAAGCCTTGTTAAAGGAAGAAGGCGTCACACTGGACATGCTAACGAGTGATATGCCCGTGGAGTAATGTATGAGCAGGAGAAAAAACAGACACATAGCTACTCAGCTGCTTCATAACGATTATCAGACAGGTATACAGCATGGTTCACTGCACCAGCCTGTTCATAACTCTGTTGCCTATGGTTACTCGCAATCCAGAGACCTTGCGGATGTCTTTCAGGGCAAGCAGTCTGGTTATGCCTATGGCAGGGCAAGCAATCCGACTGTGAGCGCGCTAGAGTCCAAAATCACCCTGCTGGAACAAGGTCTGGCAAGCTGTTGCTTTGCCAGCGGCATGGCGGCAATCAGTGCCACGATGTTGACTTTGCTGAGGGCGGGCGATCATCTGGTTTCCAGTTCATTTCTGTTTGGCAATACCAATAGTTTTTTTAATACGCTGACTACCTATGGCATTGAAGTTACATTTGTTGATGCCACAGATGTACAAAATATTATTGATGCTACACAAGCCAATACCAAAGCAGTTTTTGTTGAAACCATTGCTAACCCACGCACCCAGGTAAGTGACCTGGCGCGTATTGGAGAATATTGTGCAGAGCAGGGTTTGCTCTATATTGTTGATAATACTTTGACAACGCCTATCGCTTTTCAGCCCAGAGATGTGAAGGCAGGATTAATTATTAACTCACTTACCAAATATATTGGTGGACATGGCAATGCATTAGGTGGTGCGGTGACCGAGACAGGTATATTTGACTGGTCAAGTTATGCAAATATTTATGATATCTACAAAAAAGGCGAGAGCAATAGCTGGGGGATTTTGCAAATCCGCAAAAAAGGGTTGCGAGATATGGGGGCAACTTTGTCTCCTGAAGCTGCACACGCTATTGCTGTGGGCTCCGAAACACTTAGCATGCGGGTAAAGAAATCATCTGAAAATGCCCTGACCCTGGCAAACTTTTTTGCCGAACACCCAATGATAAACCAGGTGTTTTATCCTGGTTTGAAAAGCCATCAGGAGCATTTGCTCGCCACGGAGTTGTTCGGCAGTTACGGTTCTTTAATGAGTATCGAGTTACATGAGGATATTAACTGCTTTAACTTTTTAGATCGGCTAGAACTGGTCATCAGTGCCAGCAATCTGGGGGATAACCGAACCCTTGCCATACCTGTGGCACATACCATTTTTTATGAAATGGGGGCAGAGCGCAGAGCATCTATGGGTATATCAGATGGGCTGATCCGGCTCTCAATTGGCATTGAAGATGTTGATAGTCTGATTGAAGATTTTTCCAGGAGTTTATCCGTAACGTCCTTATAAAGTGTATTTTCGCATTGTTGTTACAGAGCCATGACTGAAAGTGTTGTCTGAAACCTTTACTTAAAGATTATGTAACTACTCAGCTTGCACTCGTGTTGTCCGATTTCTACGCTGAACAATTATAAGATTATTATATTGCTATTTAATCAATGAGATATTATCAGACAGGCGGTGTTGTCATGATTCGATTGATATGCAAAAATAATCACCACTATTAATAATAACAATAAGCAACAGTCTATCAATGTTCGCTGTACACTCTCATTTTCAATCATGCTCGTCCCCATACCCAACTAGGGGTTTTAGTCTCATTGAGCTGTTAATTGTTGTTGCTATTGCCGCAATTCTGATTGGTATGGCAGTGCCTAACCTGAAGACTTTTATAGAGAATAACCGCCTGGC
This sequence comes from Thiotrichaceae bacterium, assembly GCA_027030285.1. Classification (GTDB taxonomy): domain Bacteria; phylum Pseudomonadota; class Gammaproteobacteria; order Thiotrichales; family Thiotrichaceae; genus HyVt-477. The sequence goes on from JALVFC010000482.1 coordinate 6,929, forward strand.
TACGGCAAGTGATGAATTGTATAGCGCTATCGTCTATACACGAAGTGAAGCCGTAAAACGTCGTGATAACGTCACTTTATGTGCCAGAAACAGTAATGCCAGTCTCACTTGTGAGTCCACAGGTAGCAGTGCCGATTATGCCAATGGCTGGTTAGCTTTTGTCGATTGCAATAATAATGGTGTTTATGATGCTTGTGATACTGATGGTGATGGTGTTGCAGATACTCAGGAAGAGCTTTTGAAGGTAACAGCAGCTTTTGATGGCAATTTATCAATTACCAACAGCAACACTACGACACCCAATATCAAGTTTGATATGGCAGGGCGTGCCAGAGCAGGAGTTGGCACACTGACCATCAGTGCAAACTCGCACATTTATAAAACACTGGAAGTTATACGTAGCGGCAACACCTATTTTAACTAATCCGATTGATTGATATGACAAACCTAAGAAAGATCTCTACTGGCTTTTCCTTACTGGAAGTGTTGATCACCGTGGTTATCCTGGCAACCGGATTACTTAGTCTGACAGGTTTGCAACTGACTAGCACTAAAAATACGCATAATGCCCTGTTAGAAACCAAGGCAAGATATATTGCTACGACATTGTTAAACAAGATCAG
>JALVFC010000483.1 GCA_027030285.1 Thiotrichaceae bacterium
CTGTTCTATTGTTCTAGCGTTAGAGAGAAGAATATCTTTGATTACTGTTGTTCCTCTATTCCCAACAGAAAGCCAGATTACTTTTGGGGGAAAGCCAAACAGGAAAGACCTTTGCCGAAAATCATTGTCTTTGGATACAATGATATAGTTATGTTCTTTCGCATAATTCCAAATATTGGTATCTGTTGTTCCCTGCATTTGCAGGTAGTCAATATGACTGCTTTCAGGGAAATCATTTGTTAGATATTTTACCAATTTTGAACTAATGTTTTCATCTAAGAGGAGCTTCATGCGGCAAGTGAAGAAGTTGAAAGCCTACGTTCTCTCGCAGCAGCAAAAGCAAAAACAGCTTGTATATCTTCATGTTTGAGGCTTGGAAAATCGGATAATATTTCTTCTTCAGTCATTCCACCCGCCAGATATTCGAGGATGTCATAAACTGTAATCCGTGTATTTTTTATACAAGGCTTTCCACTGCGAATATCGGGGTTGATAGTTATACGTTGTTGAAAGTTCATGGCTACATCTTTAAGTTTAAGATCTGTCAGTTCTATTATAGGATTACTGACACAGAAAGCCAGTACAAGCAATTTCCCTCTGCTTACGTGGCTCTGCCATGCAGCGAGATTTACGGACTAACAATAGATAGTCTTTTTAAAAAAACTGTCACTCAACTGACAGCTTTCCCCTGGATGAGGTTACTAAAATAACTGCATAACGTAACTCAGAAAGGAGAAAACATGAGTACCAGTAAAATTGAGAAAAGTCGATGGGAAGAATATTTTGATCATTTAAGTAATGTTACCGATGCTCAGTTAGTTACAATCGAGGTGGTTGGTTTGGCTATTGGTGATCAGGTGCAGGCTGAGAATGTGACCTTTGATGGTGTCAGTTACGATGCGGCGAATGATGTCATCGTGGTGCAGGCGGGTGAGCTTGAGCATATGGTTCAGCAGCCTGTAAATGTGTTTGTTCTGGAAGAGGACAGTGGTCTGAAGAGTATGGAAATCACTGATGCAGAAGAGAATAAACATATTTTGACTTTTAAGCCCGCAACATCCGGGTAGTGTTTTCTTTTCAGGAGTTTAACCACCACTGGTGTTTATGCTCCGGCAAACCTGCTTCTTTGAGGGCGAGCCGTGTTGTGAGGCGTTCCTGATGGTTTAGAAAACTTCCTATTTCAAGGCGCAGGGTAGAGTCGGTCAGGTTGAGTTCCAGTGGATTGGTTGGGCGTTCCGGCTCTACTACGACAAGATGTGCATCTGGGCGTTGCAGGGTGTTGGTTTGTTCAATGGAGTGCATGCCGGAGTGAATCGTTACACGATCCTTTTCTATGGTGATGACCTGCTTTTCGTAGGTTGCACGGCATATTTTTATCATAAAGTAGGCGAACAGACCGACTTCCAGACCTGCAAACGGTAGTATCAGGTAGGCTCCCATCAGGCTCCATGCGATCCCTACGATCATTACAAAGCCGGAAACGGCGTAGATTAGCAGGCGTGTCTGGCGCATGGTGGCTGATCTGTTGGGCAACAGCGTGATGGTGGTTTTGTCTTCTTGTGTGTTTAAAGTAACCATTGCTAAACCCTGCTGTGCTCCCTCTTTTTCTGGCAGAAGGGGCGACTATCTATCTCCTACCTGATCCTCCTTGTGTCAGGGGGTAGGGATAATAAGTATCAATGTTTGCCGCCTCCCTGGCAGGCTGGTGAGTCTGGTATAATTCCCTGTTTTTCTTCATATTCATCAGGTGTAAGTGTATGCAGTGTCAGGGCATGTATGCCACCGGCAAGCTCGTCTTTGAGGATTTCATTGATCATGCGGTGGCGTGCAATCAACATTTTTCCG
>JALVFC010000484.1 GCA_027030285.1 Thiotrichaceae bacterium
ATTGGCTTCAGCAGTTTGTGATTGTTTCGCTTCTTTAGCCTTTTCTGTTTTTTGCGTGGCTTGCGTAGTTTGCTTAGCAGTAGCAGCGCCGGTTTCTGTAGAAGCGGCTTTAACACTCGCTTTAGCACTTTCTAAAGCCTGCTTAGCGTCATTCAGTTCGGTTTTTAATGAATTGATTTCAGAATTTTTAGCACTTAATTCATTCTTTAATGCGGTACAGTCAGCAAATTTTCCACTTGAACGACCTTTAATCCAGAAAGTATAGAACAACCATTCTAGAATCCAGCCAGCCAAAATACCTAAAATAAACGCTCCCATAATTATCTCCTGAATCAAAATTTATAAATCGGCAACATTGTCCCATAAACAACCTTGTTACATCAATGACTTAAGACAGACAAACACTGAATACTTAGCATCCAAGGTAAAACAATGAAATAAAAGGTTATGAAACACCGACAAATTGCACAGTCAGCACTCTATTAACGCTTAGTGGCACATCAGTCTTGCAATCAAATCCGTACAATTTGATCTAATCAACGAGTCTATGAATATTTTTATCCGGAAATAAATAAACACCATGAAAAGACACCTTCTGTTACTTATTTCCCTGGTAGTTGCAGTCGTCGCGCTCATCAGTTTTTTTCAATTCAGTGCTTATCCTGGCAAAGCACTCTCATCAACTGGGCAGGTGCCACACCAGTCTTCGTTACCAGACTTATCAACCCAGTCTCAGCATTTAACAAATTTAGGTTTATTTCAACAACATTCATCTAAGCAGTTTGCCGAGCCGGTGATACAAAGTGCCTTTAAAAACTCGATTACCCATCAAGAAGACAATCTTAAAACTCCGGAATTAAGCACTGATTACGACACTATAAATTCAAGTGACACTTTATTTATGGTTCATCAGGGCTTTAATTCGCTCGAGGATGAGCTACTGGTGGAAAACAAGGTACCCAGTGAGCAACCTGATTATTGGAAAACCTTGTATGCGGTTGAATCCAGTCAGGGATTATTATTATACCGTCCACGCAATAAGGCCAAACATTGTGCCAGCACCCCGGGGCCCTGTGGTCATCATCAACTAACTGTGAAAGCCTTAAGGGATATCGGTTGTGTCACTGCCAGGTGTAAAAAAGATCGTGAAGATTTTCAAAAATCACTTCAAATGAGTAAACAGTTAGAACAACTTAATCTAAAACGTCTATCACGCAATGGTTATAGCAATATTCCTGACTATCAAAAATATTTGATTCATCAACAAGGCGCTAATGGGTTAAAATCCATTTTAAGCGCTGCTCAGGGTAAACAAAAATTATCCCGAAAGACCTTAAAGAACATGGCTAATAATTCATCCTATTCTTATCAATCCTTAAAAAAACTGGGCAACAAACAAGCAGCTCTCACCTTTTTAACTTATTGGCAAAACAAATGGGAGAATAAGAAACGGATAATTGCCCTGGCAGAACACAAACCGGTCACATTGCCAACTTTTAGTGATTATGAATTACAGATTGCTTTAAATATGAAATTTAAATGAAATAACGGGCTATGAAAATACTTACTATCAGCAAAATTACACTGATTATTGGATTATCCCTGATGGCAACATCCAGGGTTTTGGCTACCTCTAATCATCTTCAATCCGATGCGGGTTCTGATGCTATTGATGAGCAACTGCATCAGTTGATCTCACAATACAAACTAACAGGTAAGCCTGAATCAAGCCATCCAATACCGGATATAAAAAGTCCATTGGCGCAACTTGGAAAAAAACTATTTTTCTCCAAAACCTTAGGTGGTGATCAAACCACGGCCTGTGCCAGTTGCCATCATC
>JALVFC010000485.1 GCA_027030285.1 Thiotrichaceae bacterium
TGTTTGCCAAATACCCAAATCTGTACAGTGGCATCTCCAGCCTGACACAGATTAACAAGCTGGGTTATCTGGACAAAACGCTTAGTGATCCACGTACCAATAACCGCTTGCTATACGGTAGTGACTCACCACTGATCAATATGGTTCTGGTATCAGCCTGGTACTTTCCATTAAACCTGACCTTCAAACAGATGTGGGAGATAGAGCAGATCAACAACCCCTGGGATCGGGATATTGCCCTGAAACAGGCTTTGGGAGTGCCAACAGATGTATTTGCGCGCAGTGCGGAATTGTTTGACGTGCATTGACGCAATAGTGCCAGAGTGCCGAAGCATTAATCATCAAATAGCGAAACACCAGTACTTGCCTTCGCTTTAGCCACCGTTGGGGCAACATGCTTCACTACCTGTCTGGCTCGCCGCGCCAGTTCCCCCGCACCGGGGTTATAAGCAGGTTTGCTATGGCGGGAAAAACCCGTAGTTGCACAGCCATACCACCAGCAACGTTCTGTTTTCTGGAAATACATCAAGCCACGATACTTTGGGGCTATATCAGGATTCTGGGTAATGTATTCCTTGATTCCCCAGCTACCAATCCAGTTATAATCACGCGGTGCAGAAAAAGCCACAAATAGCTTGCCACCTGAAGCTTTCCAGCCTTTCAGGAAGTCATAATAAAGCTTTGCCATGCGATCATCCTTATTCGCCTGAATAAGATATGCATTACTACCTTCATCATTAGCATGTGTTTGATAGGCAACGAGGTGCTGTCCCCCTTCGTAAGCAATCAAATCAACACCATAACGACCGACAATACGCGCCTGCCGCTTCACCTTGTTCAAAGTACGTGGCACGGAGTCAGGATTACGTGGAGAATTGAGCAATGAAAACACGTCATCCACGCTGGAAACCTGTTTTAGTTTCTGCTGCGAAGCAAAGAAATACGGCGCTATCGCTAGTGCATCAGTGTGCCGAAAGGCTTCTTCATAACCAAGAATCATATGAGTCAGCGGGACATTGTTTAACATACCACCCATGACCCGAACCAGCCGGTTTGTACTCCCAAACTCCTGCTCCCAAATCTTGAATAGCTGAACACTGCGCCTTGAATAATACTTCCAGCCAGCATAGGTGCGATTCGCATCCAGCTGCATATGCTGTCCCTGCTGCATCATAAAATGTGCCTGACTAAACACACCATTCCAGGCTTCATTGGTATATTCAACATAGGCTTTAAGTTGCGGATCAAGATGATTTTTCACATAACGGGCATAGTGCTGCACAAAATCATCATCGGCCCGATGCGGTAGATTAAACCAGGGATCAACATGCAGCAGATTGGCGAGCTTGACCATCACCTCAAGCGGTGCACCACGCGAACCCTCCTTGCCGCCCCATGTAGCATCATCCAGTTTTGGACGATCTTCCCAGTGACTCAACGGATTACGGGTAATACCCGACATATTCATAAAGCGAATAACCCGAAAATCCTTCATAAAATTCAGATAATCCGGATTAAACACAATATCATCAGAGTGACTTACAAAGGATAAAAACGCATCACCACGACAATCTTTAGCTGAGTTCACCCGCACATAAGGGTTCTTTTTACAGATACCACCTGGCATCAGCACTTTAATATCCCGAATATAATTATCCGGATCACTCTCGGTTATAATCAGGGTGGCAGTAATGCGCTTGTTCCTGCTACGAATCTGTACCAGATCCCTGCCAGGCAAATGCCGTACAAGACGGGTATCACCCCCATATATTATTTTACCCCGTCCACGATAAGTAACCGTATATACTGAGTCAGGAATACTACGAGCA
>JALVFC010000486.1 GCA_027030285.1 Thiotrichaceae bacterium
GGAGCGGCCACGAGAGAATGCGTGAAATTCTATGCAACAAACTCATTCTTCACCTCTTTGGTAAGGTTCAATTTTTGCGATGCAGTGCATGCACGCATCGCACCGGATTGCACGGGAGGCGCGCTCCCACCTGAGTACATGCAGCCCGTGCGAAGGGAAGTATAGCACGACTACAATTTTTGTCGAGGAGTGCTTTTCCAGTTTCTAGTGAAGGTTTCTATTGTCACGCCCTGATGTATCATTATCATTGTGCCAATAATCCGTATAGTCAATCCAGTGAGGCGCAATATGCTGCGACTTGCCCTCTGCAATCGCCTGCCGTTTTTCTTCATAAGCACCCTGTACAGCTGTGGCAATATCATCCAAGAAGCGGTCAAGCTTAAACTGATCTGAGTTTAACTTTTCAAATTCGCTGCGCTTACTTGGGAGGCGCACTTCTACATCAGATTGGATGACAGTTTTTCCTTTCTGTTTCCCGGCAAGCCTCTTGTCTGCTGCCGTGACACCAAATGACACGTAAGGTCTCTCACCACGCATAATCTGACGTTTTTCCGCATCCGTCTGGGCCTTATGTATCATTGCGTCTGTGCCGTAGTCAAAATCTATCGGTGAATCAGTAGTTGGAACGAATGTGAAAGAAGAGTCCAACGTTTGTAGTTTTCTCTGGAGGAGTTCTGCGTATGGCGCTAATTTTTGACGTAATTCAATTTTTGATCCACCAACCTCAATGCCAAGCACCGCTGCTATAGCAAGGTGCTTTTTCATGACAGCATCTCCGTTGCGCCACTCAACTGAGGGTGCACCGGAGTTGACGAGCGTAGTCATCTGGTTGCGGTATTCTTGGTAGTCAAAATTCATGCCAGATGTACCAATGAACTTCTCCTCCAACTGCGCACCAGTGTAGAAGGTATCGTTGACATCAGTTTCCCGGTGTAGTGTTGCACGGTCTTCTATTGTCGTTGACTTGGCAGAGGCAGTATTCTTTGATTTAGTGTCATCTCCCGACTCAGGATTAGGTGTTGGATTGGTCATTGATGCCGTTTGCTCTCTTGCAGCTCTCATTCTTTTCAGGCGTTCTGATGAGCGTCCACTTAAACTAAGTGTTCCCATATTGACAAATTATTATAGATATTATTATATGTGTATAGTACATTAAAGCTCAGCTTTGGGCAAGGAGTATGTCATGAAAGACTTCAGAGTGTTATATGACATAACATATGAGGATATTGCAGAATACTGCAGTGAACTCAATGTAAAGTCCTGCAATAAGGATATATATCTTTATGCAGGAAGGTCATATCATCCACTGATAACCACCTTCGGTATCGTATTGCGTGATATCACGGGGAGAGACACTCTGTGGATGTGCAGAGATGACTCTTATGACGAAGTTATCTCCAGAATGATGGAAGATGGCTATATAGAGATTATCCGTGGAGAAGTGTGTTAGTGAGCGTTGTTGGCAAGTAATGTCAACAACGCTTTTTTGTGCTATAATAAACCCAAGAGAAAAATATTAAACAAAAACATATGCATAAACACAAAGGGTCGTGGGGGCCGGTAGTGGCAATGTGGGCGATTGTTCTCATCGCGACGGCGGTCATGGTGACAATTGAAGACGCGGCAAGCACAGAACATCAGATGCGCATCTTTATGGCGATGTTCTTCTTGACGTTCAGCATTCCAAAAATCATGCACCTGTCGGGGTTTGCGCAGACGTTTGCGCGCTATGACCTCGCGGCGCGGGAGTTCCTGCCGTACGGCTATCTTTATCCATTTATTGAGCTGGCGCTGGGGTTTGCGTATCTCTTTAATTACAATCCTCTTGT
>JALVFC010000487.1 GCA_027030285.1 Thiotrichaceae bacterium
CATTGGCTCAAATGATTTGACACAATTAACCCTGGGGCTAGACAGGGATTCTGCCATCATTGCAGAGGGGTTTGATGAACGCAATCCGGCAGTCAAAAAGCTGCTTAAAATGGCCATAGATGCCTGTAATCAGGCAGATAAATATATTGGTATCTGCGGACAGGGACCATCGGATCACCCTGATCTGGCAAAATGGCTAATGGACGCCGGGATTAGCAGCGTTTCACTCAATCCCGATACCGTCATTGAAACCTGGCTGATGCTAGCAAGCAATTGATATCTCTTCATCCTTTTCCCAGATTGCATTCAGGCCACACAAGTATCGCAAATACCAATAGAAATACATCAAACGTAGCCCACTTACTTGAGTAATACAGTGTCATTTCCTATCACCTGTAAGCCGGATGCAATCCGCTGATTTTAGAACAACCTTGTTCCTTGACTAGCATCAATGCCTTTTATGCTGCTGGCAATTAACGTATCAGAGCTTTTAGCACGGCAAGACAGCATCTTTAGACATATCAAATGATGTATTACAGGGTTCTATCTAACTGAGGATTTTTGGATAATCGTGAAAACCATTCCGGATGATATTAAGAAAAAACTCGATGATATTGAGCCGAAGTTATTACCCGGTGATCTGGCGATCTGGTTTTTTATCTTCGCTGAATTACTGGTGTTTGGTGTCTACTTCCTGATTTACGCAGTAATGCGCATACAAAATTTGCAAATGTTTAACCAGTACCAGCTGACTCTTAACCGTGAACTGGGTGCCGCTAATACCATACTGCTTATCACTGCGAGTTACTTTGTGGTACGTGCAGTTCAGGCTATTAAAAAGAACAATATTTCAGCATGCATTCACTGGTTATACGCAGCTTTGGGCGGTGGAGCAGGTTTTCTGATTCTTAAATCCATTGAGTATTACGACAAGTTCTCTCATGGCATCAGGCTCAGTACGAATACCTTTTACATGTTCTACCTGTCGCTCACCATGTTTCATTTTCTGCATGTCATTCTGGGGATGATTATTCTGTTTGCAGTCGCTATAAAAGCACGCAATGGTGCTTATAGTGCGCAGAATTATATGGGTGTCGAAACCGGGGCATCGTATTGGCATATGGTTGATCTTGTGTGGATTATCCTGTTTCCCCTGGTCTATATCATTCGCTAGGCAATGAATTCAATGAGTAAACTATATAACATTCACACTGTCTGGATCGCAATGCTGCTACTGACACTCTCAACGTATAGTATCGGCAAAATGGGTTTTGACGGAACAGTCGTTGTGCTGTTTTTATTACTGACCACATTCATTAAGGGAACAATGATTATCCGTGATTTTATGGGCTTAAAGGGTGTCTCATTTTTGTGGCGCGCCATTATGTATGGCTGGTTATGGACTATCTGTATTGCAATAGCAGTCACTTACGTCATTAGTCAGTTTTAAGCAGGTAATGTATTTCATGAAACCGAGGCACACAACACAAGTCAATGATCATAAAGGGAGTATTGCTGCTGCATTGTTTCTGGCAAATTTACTTTTTGTTGGTATAGGCTATGCCATGCTTTGGGGATTTTATTTTACCAGCTACAAAAGCGCATCACAGGTCAGCAAGAATCATATTAAACAGGCTTTAGCTGCTGCAAGCCTGAGTACGCTGATCGTTTTGATACTGAATTTTCTTGTCGTTACCACAACAGGCTATGCATCTGCTACCGCACTGATTGTTGCCGAGTTTTACCTGATGATGGTTGTGCCGCTTTTTATGCTAATGGGCATACTTGCTTTTATTAAAACCATACAAAACCGGGACTATGTTTA
>JALVFC010000488.1 GCA_027030285.1 Thiotrichaceae bacterium
ATCGCAATCGGGTCGTGGTGTCGAGGGTGAAGCGCTAGTGACCGAAGCAAATGGCGCGCCAACGCACGTCACTTATCGCATTGGCACTGCTGAGTTTGTTGCCGAACTGGTATCCGTTGAGTTGCCAGTTATGGATACCGCTAGCCTCAAACAAGCAGGCACCACAGCTGTCTATCTGGGTTTGCATCACCCGCAACGAGGCGGACAATGGTTAGCCGTTTTCTATTGCCAGGATGAAATTCGTCCCGAAGCACAACAAACGGTGCAGGCCCTGCAAGCAATGGGTATCAAAGTCACCTTATTAAGTGGTGATAATCCTACAACGGTTACACATGTTGCGGACCGGCTGGGAATAATTGAAGCTCAGGGTGAACAGCTGCCCGCTGATAAGTTAGCAGTCGTGCAAGGGCTACAGAAGCAGGGTGAAGTAGTCGCGATGGTGGGCGATGGCGTGAATGATGCCCCCGTACTTGCGGGCGCCGATGTTTCCATAGCGATGGGTAGTGGCTCACAACTGGCACAGGCAAGTGCTGACATGATTCTATTGCGCGAAAATTTGATGTTAATTCCTTCATCTATCCGTTTATCACAGCGTATGCAAAGCATAGTCAGACAAAACTTTAGCTGGGCGATTATTTATAATGTGGTGGCAATTCCAGTCGCGGCCATGGGTTGGGTGGCTCCCTGGATGGCAGCCATTGGCATGTCGATGAGTTCTTTGATTGTGGTTTTGAATGCGTTGCGACTTAAACAGAAGTGAATGAGATAAACGCTTGTTTCTGATTTTTTATTTATCGATTTGCAGACAGTTTGCTAAGAGCTGTTGTAGTTTAGCAACGCCTAATTCACGGGTTTTATCAATATTTCTCAGTGGAATATTATCCGGATCCGGGTAATTCTTCAGTGCCTGTTCCAGACTTGCTTCACGGATTAGATGCAGCATGGGGTAGGGGGAGCGGTTGGTATAATGGCTCGCGTCTTCAGCAGGTACTTCGGCAAAGCAATAATCAGGGTGAAAACTGGCCAGTTGATAAATGCCTTCATAACCCTGTTTCTGTAGCAAGGCATTGGCAATTTCCAGAAAATCGAGGTAATCATCAAAATCATCCAGGCCGTGTGGATAAATGAGTAAACTTGTTTCAAGGTGTTTCTCTGTATCCAGTACTCGGCAGGCATCAATCAAGGCATGTAGCTGTGCTTCCACGTCGGCTGCCTGAATAACTTCATAGGCAATACGCTTACTAACAAATTCGCGTTTGGCAAAGGGACAAATATTATAGGCTATAACAAAATCAGCCAGCCATTGTTGGGTTTGTGCAATTATTTGGGGTGATGAATACACCCCCCCCACTTTTTTATCTTTTTGTTTCATAATCAGGCAATGCGCTTAATTGAGTTGAATGCGTTGACCCCAGGGGACCTGACCTTTACCTTTGATCAGCCATAAGGTGGGATAGTTAGGTTCACTGGGAAAGGTACCCTGAGCATCGCTAAAATAGACCAGGATATCTGGTTGCCTGTCCTGTTGTGATACCCAGTTGAAAACGGGACGAAAGTCGGTGGTACCGCCACCTAATACCGTATCTGGCAAAGTCACTTCTTCCCAGGGCTCAAATACTTGCGGAAATCCGTCGACAATATCGGAATCACAGGCGATGAGCGTAATTTTGGCGCGCATTTGTCCCTTAATAGCATTAATTTCAGACAAACACTCACGTAATTCTTTGTCGCTGACCGATCCACTGACATCCAGCGCTACTAGCACATTAATTTCTGAGCTTTTAAGGGTGGGAAAAATTGCCGGTTCTCCCCGTCGGGT
>JALVFC010000489.1 GCA_027030285.1 Thiotrichaceae bacterium
AAAGCTACGCAGGACATATCAACTTTGTCGGTACGGAGGCTACCAGACGTACACAGCCCAATACGGGTGATGCCTGTGCAGTACTGCCAAACACTACAACCAACACCGCCAATATTACCGGGATACCCGCTGGAGCAACGATCCTGGCTGCTCACTTGTACTGGGCGGGATCCTATTCCACACAGAGTGGGTCAACACGTACTACACCGGATTACTGGGTGCGTTTTGAAGGCACCGGAATCAGTGCAGACAGCAATAGAAGGTATACCGCAAACTATACAGTGGGTCCTTACAATCTGGATTTTTTTAGTGGTGTAGCAGATGTCACTGCATTGGTAAGAGCGCGTGCTAATCCCAATGGCAGCTACAGCTTTCGTGGTTTATCGGTGAATACTGCCGGGCAGCATTGTGATTCCCAGTCTGTGCTGGCGGGTTGGTCATTGGCAATTATTTACTCAGATCCGTCCGAGGATTACCGGGTTGTTAATATATTTGAGGGATTCCAGAGGTTCAGGGGGGAAAGTATTACCCTGACGCCTACAAACTTTGTCATTCCTGCAGCGCCAGTCAACGGCAAAATCGCTCATATCACCTGGGAAGGCGATGTTGGTAACTCATCACCGCTAAATGGATTCTCAGAGCGTTTGACGTTTAATGGGGTGACACTTTCAGATGGTGATAACCCCGCCAATAACCAGTTCAATTCAGTGAGCTCAGTGCTGTCTGCATTACCCTCCACAGGCAGCACGGATACATCTTCCTATGGTATTGATTTTGACGTGTATTCGGTAACGTCTTTACTCTCAGCGGGACAAACTTCTGCAACCACAACCTATAGTAGTGGTGGCGACCTAGTGTTATTGTCATCGGAAATCATCAGTGTTACCAACACCCCGGTTGCGGACTTATCCATCACCAAGTCGCATAGCGGAAACTTCATTATTGGACAACAGGGCAGCTACCAGATTCAGGTGAGCAACGATGGACCGAGCAATGAACCCGGTCCCATTGTTGTTACCGATAACCTGCCCGCAGGTTTAGGGTTTATATCAGCTACTGGAACAGGCTGGAGCTGTACGGCATCAGCCCAGCTAGTCACCTGTACGCATGCTGCCGGGCTGGCTGTCGGGGCAAGTACCGCACCCATAAGCTTAAGCGTGTCGGTTGCAGCCGCCGCCAGTCCTTCAGTGATCAATTCAGCAAGTGTATCTGGTACAAATTTTGACAATGTTTCAGGCAATAATACGGCAAATGATAATACGGTTGTAGAGAGCGCACCTATTATCAGTCTGCAAAAAACCTCTAAAGTCTGGTCTGATCCAGTCAATGGCAGCAACTCCCCCAAAGCCATTCCCGGAGCTTTGGTGGAATATACCCTGAAGGCAAGCAATTCCGGTTCGCGAGCGGCTGATAATAATTCGATCGTTCTGTCTGATGCCATACCTGCCAATACAGCACTATATGTTAATGATATTTCAGGTGCTGGAACAGGACCTGTGCGCTTTGTGGATGGCTCACCCGCGAGTGGCTTGAGCTATAATTTTATCAGCCTGAGTAGTAACGCCGATCACCTCAGCTTCTCCAGCACCGACAATAATCCCGGCAGTTTTACCTATACACCCACACCGGATGCCACAGGTGTGGATAGCAACGTAAAATATATAAAGATCAAAACACAGGGGCAGTTTCAGCCAGCCAGTGGATCAGGCACCCCCTCTTTTCAGATTAAATTTCGGGTGAAAGTACAGTGAGCTACAGATAAAGGCGTGTGCTCTGTCAGGATTAAGCAGCTACTTC
>JALVFC010000490.1 GCA_027030285.1 Thiotrichaceae bacterium
ATGTGTTTGATGATGCTGGTATCCCGCATATAGAAATGTTCCGCATAACAGGTGCTCCCTGATGTGTGCAGATGAAACAGGCAAAGCCACCATAGCCCCAGCCGAGCAAGCGATAATTGACCGCTTTCTGGATCAGTTGTGGCAGGAAAGAGGCTTGAGTGAGAATACGCTGGCTGCCTATGAGCGTGATCTGCGTTTTTTTGCCAACTGGTTAGCAGCACAAAAGAAAACGCTTGCCCAGGCAATGCAGGCGGATATTCAGGCTTATCTGGGACACCGCATTCAGCAATCCAGCAAAACAAGCAGTACAGCGCGTCTATTATCCAGCCTGAAACGTTTTTACCGCTATCTGTTGCGTGAAAAGCAAATCGAAGTCTCTCCGGTTGACTTAATTGAAGCGCCCAGGCTGGGGCGTAGCTTGCCTGCCACCTTGACCGAAGATGAGGTGGTGAATTTATTAAATGCACCCGATACCAGTCAGCCGGAAGGTCTGCGAGATCGTGCCATGCTTGAGTTGTTATACGCCACTGGAGTGCGTGTCAGTGAGTTGATTAGTTTGCAACTGTCTTTTTGCTCGCTGCAAAATGGCGTGATCCGTGTGTTTGGCAAAGGTAGCAAGGAACGTCTGGTACCAATGGGAGATGAAGCCGTAGAATGGTTGCAGCGTTACTTACAGGAAGCGCGCCCTGAATTAATGAAAGGCAAGGGCGTGCATGCAGCCGTGTTTGTAACGAATCGGGGTAAGGGTATGACGCGACAGGCTTTCTGGTATGCTATTAAAAAACACGCACAACAGGCAGGCATACGTGGCAAAGTCTCCCCGCATACCATCAGACATGCCTTTGCAACACATTTATTGAACCATGGGGCAGATTTGCGTGTCGTACAGTTATTGTTAGGTCATGCGGATTTATCAACAACGCAAATTTATACGCATGTAGCTAAAGCAAGGCTTCAGGCTTTGCATAAAAAGCATCATCCTCGTGGTTAGTGTTCAGAAAAAGATAGACCTGATGCGCTTTTTGGCACTACCATAGCGGGCTTGAGTAAAACTGATGAAAATTGTTACCTTGATATTAGGAAAAAAAATGATTAAAAAACTTACTATCGCTATTCTTTTGAGTAGCATTTTTATGTCTGGTTATGTATCAGCGGATACCACGAAACCCGATGCAAAGAACGATAAAATTGAAAAAATAAAAAAAGAACTGAAGGTCATGTTTGGCGGGGAAGAAGCCGATAAAGTCGTTGAAAGCGCTTTTCCTGGTCTCTATGAAGTAACAGTTGGCACAGAGGTTGTTTATATTTCTGAAGACACACAGTATCTCTTTTACGGCAACCTGATTGATCGTAAAAACAAGATTGACCTCACCCGGAAGGCAAAAGAAGCGGCCGAAAAGGCCTATGCAAGTGTACGCAAAGGCATTATAGACAAGCAGGATCCCAACAAGGCTATTACCTTTAAGGCAAAAGATGAAAAACAGGTACTCACTGTTTTTACTGATATTGACTGTCCCTATTGTGTCAAGCTGCACAAAGAAGTACCGGAGTTAAACAAAAATGGTATTACAGTACGTTATTTGATGTTCCCACGCGCGGGTTTACACTCCCTTTCATATAAGAAAGCGGTCAGTGTCTGGTGTGCCGATAATCAGCAACAAGCCCTGACAGACGCAAAAAACCGTAAGCCTGTTCCAGACAAGCAATGTGATAACCCGATAGCAGAGCAATACCAGTTAGGTCAGAAAATTGGTGTTAATGGCACGCCTGCGCTGGTGACAGAAGATGGTACTTTGATTCCAGGCTATATGCCTGCCAATATCCTGGTGCAGCGTTTACAAAACGCCAAAAAATAATGCTTACCTCCCGCCCGCTCTGGGATGCATCCGGGCGGGAGTTGCACAAAGGAGGTGTTAATGTTCGTTAAAACTCTCAAATTAGCTTTGGCACTTTGCATGCTCCTGTCATCATTCACTGCTAACGCTTTTGATAAAGACTTTCCACCTTATCCCAACGGTAAATTCCCTCTGCATTGTGCCATTCACTCCCTGAAACCGTATTCCGAAAGTGATCGCCACAAAGGCAACTTTAAAAGCCGTTATCTGGTAAACGATAAACAAACCAGGCTGGTTTTTGATCTCAATATGAATTATCAGAAAGGCAAGGCAGGGATGTATCTGAGTGTTAAAAACACTACTGGAAAAGTCTATATCAAGCCCCTCAAGGTTGGTTGGCATCCCACCAATATCCGCTCTGTTTACTGGGCATATCTCAATAAAGACAACAAGAAAGACTATATTGTGAATATGGATACAGGAGATGGTTATTTATCAGCAGGGAGAGAAAACACCACTTTTATATTGTCAACAGGCAAAGGCTACACAGCCCGACAAATCGGCAGCTACCATCTCCAGCCAGAAGATTTTTATGACTACTCTACTGACAACAAATGTGAATACCTGCACCAATCTCTGTTAAATACAGGTAAACAGACCTACTGGGCATACAATATCTTACAGTTTATCGGCGGCAGGATAATCGTAAAAAACCAGCTGAGCCGCTACTTCCCCAAATGGATTCCATTGACGCTAGACCCTTCTGCCCAGCCAGTAAAACTCAGTGCTAGGGAAAAACAGCAATTAAACCGTCTGTATTTAAAACAACTGTATACTTCCCTGGTCTCGACAGACTAACCGTATTCAGGTAGCTCATCACAACCCATTGCCCGCATTACATGCCTTTAGGTCATTCCACTTCCAGTGATAAATCATTAATATAATTTTCCACATAGTGTTTTTAACAAGAAAATCTTCATTACCGCTTTAAAAAAACATAGTCATGCGGTGCAGTGCCAGGAGATACCTCTCTAATATGTTCAATCCCTTTCAGAAAACTGCTGGTAGAGGTTGCAGAAGATTTTACTTCAACTGGAAGCATGCCATGAGCGGAGCGCATTAATAGAACAATTTTGTTGCCATTGGAATCTCTATTAAATAGAGTTGTGGGACGTTTGTCCTTGTTAAGTAACTGCTTTCTTATTTCGGTAATGGTGCGAATAATAATAGTAGCGAGCATAGGTGACCGTTATATGTAAATTGCATCTTTGTTTTACATAAATAGCCTTGCATTGTAGGCACAGGGTGGTGATAACTTCCGGGTCGTAAGTCTGTTGCCCCTATGATGTTAACAAAAGGATCAAAAGCACCGCCCTTATTTGTAGCACATAGCCTATTTAGTGCTTTAAAATAGTGCATTTATCGGCTATGAAATTGAGTTACTCATTTTGATTACCTTATTAAGATAAGTTGAGGCAGAGATAATTATAAACATACTGTTACTGCTCTAATGTCCCCATCTTGTTGTTAGATAAGCCTTATTTCTCAACATAAGAATTACTTCAGCAGGAGTTTTTCCTCCTGATCTCCATTATTTTTGTCAATACCATATTTTTGGTACGGAAATTGCCTAGGACATTCAGAGCTAAATTGCCAAAAACAACTATTGGAGTAAGCAAATGAAGTGGTCAACTTTATTTTTGAGTATCCTGTCTCTGTTATTTATATCGTCTGCAATTTCAGACCCAACGACGGGTAATGGCTGGTGGGTTACTAATCCGCTGCCCGTGCCACCAGCAAAGAATCAACAACAAGCCCAGCCAGGTGCGCCTGTTGCACCCCCTGCACCTGTATTTGCCACTCCATCTGTGCCCGCTGCTCCAGCAGCTCAAGCTGCTAGTTCTGCACAAGCTAAAACAAAGGTGGCAATGGATGGCAAGGAGCCAGTCAAGATACTTAAAGGTTTTGATAACCTCAGTCGTGAGAGTGCAACCTGTATGTCCTGTCATCGTGAGAAGTCGCCGGGTATTTATGATCAATGGGGGCATTCAAAGCACTTTGCAGCCAATGTGGGTTGTTACGAGTGTCACAAGGCAGATAAAAGTGACAAAGATGCGATCATGCATAAAGACTTTGTTATCTCGGTGATTGTTTCTCCTAAAGACTGTTCGAATTGTCATAAAAAGGAAGTGGAGGAGTTTGATCGCAGTCATCATGCGACGGCGGGCGATATTCTTGGTTCATTAGATAATGTACTGGCAGAGGTGGTAGAAGGTGCACCGACTTTGTCAGGTACTTCTCCGATTACTGCGATGGGTTGTGCGGCATGTCATGGCTCAATTGTTCGTGTGAATTCAGATGGTTCATTAGATAAATCCAGCTGGCCGAATACAGGCATTGGTCGGATTAACCCTGATGGATCTAAAGGTGCTTGTTCAGCCTGTCATTTGCGTCACAATTTTTCTGCTGAACAATCACGCCGTCCTGAAGCCTGTGGGCGTTGTCATTTAGGTCCTGATCATCCACAAAAAGAAATCTATGAAGAGTCGGCTCACGGTATTGCTTATCGTGCCAATCAAGACAAGATGAATCTGAATTCGAGCAAGTGGATTGCGGGCGAAGACTATACGGCTGCACCAACCTGTGCTACCTGCCATATGTCACGTACCAAAGATTTGCCGGTTAATCATGATATTGGGGGGCGTATAGCGTGGAATTTGCGCGCACCTGTATCGGTTCGAGTGGATGCAAAATCAGTGAGTCAGGGCAAAGAAGCAAAACCCTGGTTAGAACGTCGCAAGGATATGAAGTCGGTTTGTCGTTCCTGTCATGGCGATAATATTGTTGATAACCATTTTGAACAGTTAGACACTTTTGTGAAGACGTTTAACGACAAATTCCTGATTCCTGCTAAAAAACTTAATATTGCCTTATTGAAAAACGGTCTTCGTGATAAGACCAAGTTTAATGAAGATATTGAGTGGAATTATTTTTATCTCTGGCATCACGAAGGTCGTCGTGCGCGTCATGGTGCGGCCATGTTTGCACCTGACTATGTACACTGGGAAGGGGTGTTTGAAGTTGCACATCGCTTCTATACAAAAATCGTACCTGAGGTTAAAGAACTCATCCATAAAGCCAGGAAAAACGGTAATACTAAAGGTGCCGAGGCGGTTGATAAATTATTGAATGAGATTCTTGAATCACCCATGCATCGCTGGTTTAAAGGAGCCAAGCCCCCAAAAGCCTGGCGACCTTCGGATGATGATAATCATGGTTTCAATATCATGAAAGCAAAGATGAAGGCGGAAGCTGAAGCGGCTAAGGCGGCAAAAGCAAAGCAGTAATTCTTTTATAAGTGCCGTATTTGCTATACGGCATTTTTCCTTTCCCATATAAGGTCGAGTCAGATATGGAAATTAAACTAATTGAATTAATCTATTCGCGGGACACATTTTTTCTGTTGATGTCAGGTGTTTTGGTGATGTGGATGGCAACCGGCTTTGCGATGCTGGAGTCTGGCATGGTGCGGACTAAAAGTGTGGCTGAAATCCTTACTAAAAATATTGCCCTATATGCCATTGCCTGCATTATGTATATGTTTATGGGCTACAACATTATGTACGGCGACAGTGATAATGCGTGGATTCCTTCACTCAGTTTCTTCCTTGGAAATGATAATAGTCTTGCTGAAGTTGTGGCTTCGGGTGGCAAATTAGGCTTTTCCAAACAGGTTGATTTTTTCTTTCAGATGGTCTTTGTTGCTACCACAATGTCGATTGTGTCAGGTAGCGTGGCAGAGCGCATGAAGCTTTGGTCATTCCTTGTTTTTAGTGTGGTCATGACTGGCGTTATTTATCCCATTGAAGGCTACTGGAAGTGGGGCGGTGGTATTTTAGATCAAATAGGTTTCCTTGATTTTGCGGGCAGTGGTGTGGTGCATCTTGCGGGTGCATCGGCTGCTCTAGCAGGTGTTTTGTTGCTTGGTGCCCGGAAAGGTAAATATGTAAAACGTCCTGATGGAAAATTACAGCCCATGGCAATTCCTGGTTCTAATATGACCTTTGCTACCCTGGGCACCATGATTTTATGGATGGGATGGTTTGGTTTTAATGGTGGATCACAGCTTAGTATTAGCTCGGTTGAATCCGCCAATGCTGTTGCCCTGATATTTGTGAATACCAATATGGCCGCTGCGGGCGGTTGTGTTGCCGCCTTGATTTTATCCCGTATATGGTTTGGCAAAACCGATTTGACTATGGGCTTAAATGGCATCTTGGCAGGTCTGGTTGCCATTACTGCAGAACCGCTGACACCCACACCTGGTCTGGCTACTTTTATTGGCATGGTGGCAGGTCTGATCGTGGTGGTTTCTATTATTCAGCTTGATCGAATTCTTAATATAGATGACCCGGTTGGTGCTATTTCCGTGCATGGTGTGGTTGGAATTTGGGGGTTGTTTGCGGTGCTATTTTCCAACCCTGATGCGAGTTTCTTTGCACAGCTAGGCGGCATTATTCTGATCTTTGCCTGGACATTTGGAGTGAGTTATCTGACATGGAAAATACTTAAAGTCACCATGGGTATTCGTCTCTCCGAACTTGAAGAATATGAAGGTGCCGATATTTCTGAAATTGGTCTGGAAGCATATCCTGAATTTACCCAAAAACTGTAAAGCACTTAACAGCTTGGCAAATATATCGGATGAGTTTGTCTTACTGCTCGATAAGCTGACCTGACCAGATTGTTAAGTGGATATTGCCAATTTGAAAATAGATAGCTTGTGACCGAAAAAGCTTATGAAATATTTACTACATTGCCTTATTGTCAGTCTTTTTTTGCTGGTTCAGCCGTTCGCTGTTTATGCTTCTGATGAAGCTGCTGACCGTTCAAATGAGGACTCAGCTAGCCAAACTACCAGTGCAGATGGAAAAAAAAGGCTCGACAAGCAGCAAATCAGCGATGCTGACTGTTTGGACTGTCATGGTCAAAAAGGCTTCGCTGTTCCTGTGGGTGATAATGGTTCACCGCCTTATCGGTCGCTTGATGTTAATGCACATGCATTAAAAAATAGTGTGCACGGGCAATATAGCTGTCTTGATTGCCATGGTGATATACAGCAATTACCGCATAAAAAAGACCTGAAAACGGTTGATTGTGTTTCCTGTCATCTCAGCCAGGGTAAAGGCTCCGCTCCTGCGCGGACAGCCTGGCTAACCAACGATACCGTCAATATTGTTATCCAGACAAAAAACTACACCCATTCGATACATGCCCTGAAAAAAGGTGCAAAAGATGATGCCAGAAATAATGCCACTTGTGCTGACTGTCATACGGCTCATTATGTGTACCGCTCAGATGATAGCCGTTCTACTGCACATAAACTCAATGCACCAGAGACCTGTGGTCATTGTCACGCCAAAGAACTAAGTGAGTACCAGCAATCAATTCATGGAGCCAGCCTGAAAACCCCATGGAAGGGCGATAGTGCTACCTGTACCGACTGCCATTCAGCCCATCAAATTGGTGAAAAAGGGGCAACCACAGCCAATCG
>JALVFC010000491.1 GCA_027030285.1 Thiotrichaceae bacterium
GCGAGTTGCGGATGAATACCCAGCGACGTAGCAGGCTCCTTCGCTGCCTCCAACTGATCGGTGGCGTCAATTTCCACATCCATGCTGATGTTCTCGACAGGCGCGCCTTTCAGGCGCAGCGCCTCGGAGCGGTCGGCATCTTCACCCGCCGCCTGCGTTTGCAATGTGCGCGTCACTTTCTCCGGGTTGTACTGGAAAGCCACGACGCTGGCGACAGGGTTGAAAATGTCAAAATTGACGATGGCGCCTTTTTGGAGTTTGGGGGAGATGGACATGTGTTAGGTGTCTGACAGTAGCTTCGATCACTCGATATTTCGTTTAAACCGTCTGTCTGTGCAATGATTGACAATCTATCCAGCTTGCTCTGTGGCGAATAAATTGATGTTCAACTGGGTTTTGGTAACCAGTGAGTTATCGTATCTGACAAGGATTTCACACTTCCTTGGATATTCATTGGTACCATTCCAGCGTGTAGATATGCCCTATATTTGACCCAATCTGGAGGTCTTCAATCCACCAAGGATCAACGACTTCCAGCTCAACCCGGGATCCGGAATTTTCGATTACCTTGACACGAATTGGGACGTGGATGCGTCGATTATCTGCATGTTCTACTTGTATGGTAAAAGTTAAACTCACGATAGTATTTATTGGTGTATCTTGTTTTAGATCACCAAAGACACCGAGTATAGGAAACTCAATTTCTGTTGCTCGATCTGGATAGTGGTGCGAAATCTCTAAGCCTTGGCCTGTAATGTTGTCAGTCGATGAAGAAAGTAATCGCCTCGGGGGGCTTGCCTGTCTTCGTTCAATGGATTGGGATGCAATGTATGGGTCATTGCTTCCTTCTGTATGATTTTGGGGAGCGCGGCCCATAGAGGTTGTCTGTTCTTCGTTTCCGATTGCGGCACTTGAACTCTGAGAGAGGTTTGAACCACTAGTTCCGTCGGAGTACAAGGAACGTATAATTGGGCAATTCGGAAGGTAGGTCACGGGATTGTTAAGTACATCCTGAATGCTGTCGACTACATGACCCAGATTTAGCTCTCCGCCTCGCAAGGCCACAAAATCTAACTCGCAAGACAAGCCAGCCTCTCCGCTTACGTCAATTCTTGCCTTGGCACCTTCGGCAACTCTAGCCGAAATTCCAATCCCGCCCCCAACCTGTATGCGTAGCTTGGCGATGGTTATCGAGACAACGTTGAATATGATGCTCTGTAGACGTTCAAATTCGGATGAACTAGCGTATCCAGATAGATAAGATGAGAGCATTTGGTATGCTGAGGTCAGGTTTTCCCCGTCGTTGGCGGCATTATAAGCCCCTCTGCCTACCGCAAGCAGTTGCCCAGCTAGATCCCTGAAATCAATCCCACTCATTTGAGCGCCTAGATCTACATAGGTTTCGATATTTACCCCATAAATACGCCTTGCTTTGGAAAGTGTGTTGGTTGATAGTAAAGATCTCACACCCTGCTGGCGCCTCAGCAGGGACGCGAAACCTCGGGATTGTCCGCCTAAAGAAATTCGTTGGAATAATGAAACTGACTTAAGTAAGTCGCCAACAGGAATACCGCTTACAGGAGGCATTCTTCCGGTCTGCATCGCCCTTATAAGCTGATCAATGCTGATGAGATTGGTTAAGCTAAACTCCATGTTTTGCTGGCTAGCGGGGCCGTTGTAATATTGATCTTCGCCTTGTTTTAGATAGATTACGGCCGTTATTTTTAGAGGTGCATTTGAAGTATGAACGAACCGTAACTCAACACCTCCCCCTGCGCCTTGGGGTAGGATAGACAATAATTCGCCGATTACTGGAATCGGTAGGTCAATCATAGCCCCGATTTGGCCTTCCAAGAAAAGCGAAGTAACGGTGGTATTGCTTCGCATCGTCTGATCAATACCCATGGTTAATTGAGTGTTGATGTGAGCGCTCGCAAACAGGTTAAGGAAGTTTAACAGTGCTAACGGATCCATGTTTGTGACGTGCGGTCGTGAACCTTGGAATTCGCGTTCTTCAGTTCCGGGTCCCCAAACTCCGCTGCCAACCCTAAATCCTTGATCATCACTTCCTGTCTCGGTAAAGTTGTCCGATGGTCGCCGTATCCCCGCGCCAGCCTCGGCATCAGCTTGAGCAAACACTCCACCCTCAATGTGGTGATGGGTTAAGTATTGGTATCCGTTACGGGCGAGCAATGTTAATAGGATGTCGCCTAGTCCAGCAGGGAGTCTCGTGGTAAGGGCTGTATTAAGAATTGATTTAGAGACAAAGTCCAATAACTCCGTGGTCGGTATATTATATTGCTCAATAAATACTCCTCTGAACCCGGCCATAAAATTAGCGCCAGCCTCTGCGCCGATCCCAATCCCTCTGCGTCTAGATGTGCTCGTCCGTGCTCCTCTCCTGCCGATCATTAGTGATCCCCCGACTCCTGTGTCAAAAGCTAAAGTACCTTCTTTTCTTACGATGATCCGCATATATTCTTCAGTTATCCGGTCTACATAGATTATTGATGAACCACCAGTGTAAATCGGGAATCCCCAAGTAATACCTCCGTTGATTTCAAAATAGAAGCCATTTCCCACGGGTAGCACTCGGTCAAGTAGGGCGCGAGACGAAGATCCTCCTCCATCTTCATCCCTTAGTAGGATGTTGGGATTTGTTGTTGATCTCTCAATGCCAGCTTTCTCGGCCTGTTGAAGTGTGTGTACTAGCTCATGAGCTAGTAAGCGCCTCCCGGACGTTGTTTGAGGTTGATACTCTCCTTCATTAAAAACTAGGTGCATCCCCAGTGTATAAGCACGGGCTTGCACATCCCTTGCTGAGTATGCTGCTGGGACACTAGTGTGAATCCTCACATCCGAAAAATCATGCCCAAACCGATTTCCCATATCTTCCGCCAAATCGGTTGGCAGTGGTCTACCGGGACTGTTTAGCACCCGCTCCACACTCGGCGGGGCTTCCGCTGCTTCTCCAGAAGCATGCTCGGAAAATCGCTGCACTTTGATTGGTGTTTTGTTCGCTGTGACGGGTGTCGGCATCGCCATAACCTGATCAGCGATCCGATCCGCCTCCCGCTCATATGCATCACTCGGAACCCCAATTTTGAGCTTGGTTTGCACCCCCTTCCATTTTTTCTTCCGGCATTCGCTACATTCTCCCACAGCCAGAGTATGATTACCGCAGCTTGAACATTTGCGTTGTAATGTTCCGCCGGTTAGATGTGACCAGCCTGACTGGTCTTGCTGGGTTTGCTGTACCGACAATTGCCGAGCCATCTGTTCATGCTCCCATAGACTGATTCAGCTATCCGAATCCAAAACTGCTCTGGGTGTCACCGGCACTAGAAAATGCGGGTAAACCGCCGTTTTGAAAATGCCCCATTTCTTCTGTTTCTTCTCAGGAAGAAAATACCATCCTTTGACTGGAATGCTAGATCGGTAGCTTACAGAGCATCTCAACGCGCATAAGAAGAGATGAAGAAGATATTTATTATGAAGTGCAACTGAAGAAGACGACATTCTCAAACCGCTAGTTTTACTACATTTTCGGAACGGCTATGGCACCCGGGTTACGCGTGTCGCCTGCTATAGATCTCCTGCACGCTATCATAGAGTGGCGTCCAGGTATCTGGTAGGCCGCGATTAGGAAACTGTCGTGCATGTCCAGCTTCGGAACAAGCTTGCCATCGATAAGGGAACAGGACTCTTCGTAAAACAGTGCGGAACGTTAGTATCATAGTGTCAGTCCCACCACACACAGATCATACAAGGATCAACGGAACCTGAAGGGCACGACGGTCAGCTGCTGGGTATCGTCAGTCCATGGGAGATCTACTGCGTAGAACTGAAGCTGGCAGCGCAGCGTGTCGATATCTGGATCGAATACACGGATGATGAAGGATCCTGCCCCGAATTCGGATGGGCATGTTCCAAGTACGACACGCGCAAGGAACGGACTTGTCGTCATCTCGATACCATGCAGTTTGCTACCTATCTGCATTGCGAAGTGCCAAGAGTTCGCTGTGATAAGCATGGCGTGAAGAGTCTGAGCGTTCCCTGGGCGGGGAAGAAAAGCCGCTTCACCGTGCTGTTTTCGGTGTTTGTTAACATGGTTGTCGCCTCGATCTACGCAGCCTGATTTAACTCGGACTGTTCTTTCTCCGGATTCAGCCAGACCTGCGCCGGCAGTTCCCAGTTCCGGATCTCACCACTCCAACGGTTGGGGTGACGTGCCCTGGCTTCCCGATAGACCTGCTGCCGGTGCTCTAGTATGGTCGTAGCCTCACCCGTGTGGCGCTGTTCCGGCGTGGTGAACTTCAGACCACTGTGCTTGGGCTCCGTGTTGTACCAGCGACTGAAGGACAGTACCCAGTCTCTAGCATCCTCGATGGTGGCAAAACCGTTGACCGGGTAGTCCGGTCGGTATTTGCAAGTCCGGAATAACGACTCTACATAGGCATTGTCATTGCTCACTCGGGGACGGCTGAAGGATGAGGTCACGCCTAATCGGCGCATCATCTCAAGCATGCTGGCACCTTTCATCGGGCGCCGTTGTCCGAATGCAGCACCAGAGGCCGCGCAGCGATCCCCTCTGACAAGCAGGCCCTGCGTGCCAGTCCTGCGGCCAGGTCACTGGCCTCCGTCTCATGGACCTCCCAGGCCACGATTTTGCGGCTGTAGAGATCCATGATCAGATAGAGATAATAGAACAACCCGCAGGCCGACCCCGGTAGCCAGGTGATGTCCCAGCACCACAACTGATTGGGGAGCGACAGCGCTATGTGTGCTCGGTGCTTTCCGCCGGGGTTCCTCGCTGCGTCGCGCTCGGCAAGGTGGGAGACACTCGCCTGAAAGGCAGCCGTTACTCCGGCATGTCGATTCCCGTGGCACCGGCGGATGGCCTGCAACTGGTTGACCAACGGGGATAACCTCGATAAGGAATTCGCCGAATAGTTTGCCGCACTGTAGAAGTCAGGGTGTCAATTTATCCCAAGTGTAGCGTCACCGGATTGTACAGATCGTCTAGGGCAAGCTCCTAGTATGAAACCATTTGGATATACCCAGTTCAAACACCGTTGTGGAAAGGGTGTGCGGAACTGAGCGGGCTTCCAAAGCTTATCCGGTGGTGAATAGTCATTGGGTGCGTTGATTAGTTTTATTCCATAGGATAGCTTATTACGGTTTGCAAATTGCAGAAAATATTTCGTAAAATCTGAACCATAATTCTTGATCATGGCAAGTAAGACCGTCCCGCGTTCCCCAGAGTTCAAGTTTCTCCACCGGTTACTACCCTTAGCAAAATTAATAGGGTTACTGGCCAGTGTTGCTAATTGTCTGGTGCGTCTGAAACTTATTTTGTTCTTTATTCCGTTGTATTTAAGATGTGGGTATGTTTTGACCGAAGGGGAGTACTTAAGTATTTTATTGTAATCTTTTTTATTCATTCCTGGAGCTACTTCATAGCGGTGTGGGTTTATGTGTTGTAGAAGTCGTTTATGTAGGTTTATTCTCGTATTAGGATTGCTTAAGTTTAGGATCCATATCCACATATCAACTTGCTCTTCATTTTGATAAATTGTCTGTATGATCTCCAAAAGGAGAAAAACGAAGTTTGGATTTAGGTTGTTAATTCTATTTCTTGATCGCCAAATCCAAGAAACCATTCGTGTGCGAAGGGTTTCTAAAATATCGGGTAGTTGCGTGATGAGATGGTTTAACGATTGAGGTGGGGTGTTATTGGCTATGGTTATTCCTAATACATCATGTCGAAATGATTCAATTATATTTGGAGATTCTTGAATAGGTATTCGATCTCTTGTTACGCTTACGCTGCTTAGGGAACGCTTACCTCTCTGTAATTCCCGTAAACGTCCCAATGGACTCATTGTGTGGGCGGTAATGCTTCTATTAAGTTCGCTCGTCTCAGTAAGTGTGTGATCCAACTTGTCAAAATCAAACTCATATACATCCCCTGGTAGATGTTGCTCTCCAACTAAGCCGACAATGTCGTGCGCTACGCGGTAGTGTGTGGCGCTAACATTAGGCAGGCGGGTGGATCGTGTTGGAATTCCGGGGGATTGGAATGTGATAACGCGCCTGACGTATTGTGGGTAGTTTACTGAAGCTAATTGTGAAAGTGCTCCTCCTAGGCTATGCCCCGTTAGATCCGCCTTATTTTCTTTTTTCATGATGCTTTCTATTAGATCTCTATTTGTTTCAAATTGATGCATACCAATTCCGGCCATGTTTAGGTCATCAAAGATATCGTTAAGGTCTGGCTCGGTGCCGCGAAACACAATAATCGGCAAGTTGCCGCGTTTACGAGCATTTTTGTTGGGCCGAAATACCCGTATAACTAGTCCATTGTTTCCATGGATCGCTCGCCCGGAAGTAAAGCCAAGTCGGCTTACATGATCCTGGATGCCGTGCGGTAGATTATCTTTATATCCGATGTCATGAGCGAAAAACTCAAATATCCGGTCTCGGTTGACTTTCTCATAGACATCTTGTCCGGTTAGTATAGCGCGCTGGAGAGCGTGGTTAATACCTGAGTGTATGGTTTTTTCTGTGGGGTGAGTTCGCACAGATTTGGGTTGTCTAGTTAAGAGCGTGCTGTTGGGTGAGGAGGTTGATTGTTGTAACACATGACTGAGTTCGTGAACGAGTAACTTTTTGCCCCGCTGCGTATCTGGTGAATACTCTCCTTCTCCAAAAACAATTCGTTTGTTCGCAGTATAGGCGCGGGAATATACATCGGTTGCTGATTTCGCTGCAGTAATATCAGAGTAAATTCTTACATCTGAGAGATCATATCCAAACCGTTTCCCCATATCTTCCGCCAAATCGGGTGGTAGTGGTCTGCCAGGACTGCTCAATACCCGCTCCACACTCGGCGGCGCCTCCGCTGCTTCTCCAGAAGCATACCCCGAAAATCGCTGCACTTTGATCGGTGTTTTGTTCGGTGTGACGGGTGTCGGCATCGCCATAACCTGATCAGCGATACGATCCGCCTCCCGCTCATAAGCATCATCCGAATCCCCAATCTTGAGCTTGGTTTGCACCTCCTTCCATTTCTTCTTCCGGCATTCGCTACATTCATCACCAGCCAGAGTATGATTTCCGCAGCTTGCACATTTGCGTTGTAGTGTCCCACCCGTTAGATGTGACCCGCCTGACTGGTCCTGCCGGGCTTGCTGTGCCGCCAATTGCCGAGTCATTTGCTCATGCTCCCATAGACGGATTCGGCTATCCGCACCCCCAACTGTTCCGGGTTGCTTGTGTCGCCAAGTTGTAGATCTCCCGCGCGCAATTGAAGCGTTGGCGTCCAGGCATCTGGC
>JALVFC010000492.1 GCA_027030285.1 Thiotrichaceae bacterium
TTAAATGAAGTTGGTTTTCATTTTAGGTTCCTTTTAAAAGTTCCAGGGTATTATGCCTGTTAATTCATAGAGATACTGCTTAAGTTAATGACATTGGACTTTAGTCGCGCCGATACGCCACCACCGTGCGCAGGCAGTGGCGAACAATGTAGAATGCAATCGGAGACCGTAGGCTGGGTTGAGGTACGAAACCCAGCACAGAGTGTACAAACGGGAGAAAGTGCTTACCCAGTCAGTGCTTCCTGATAAATTGCCTTGTGCACATCACCAATACTGATAATGCCAACCAGCTTGCCATCATCTTTATCGACAACAGGAATCCTGCGGATATTGCGTGCGCACATCATGGTGGCAGCTTTCATGATGGGCATGTCAGAGGAGACATAGGCGACATTGGTGGTCATAATGTCAGATGCTTTGAGGTCCAGCGTGTTGGAATAATTTTTTTCCATGTCTTCAAAGTCTGGCTTGCCTCCTTCCGCAAGGTCAGACATATCAGGAAACATTCTTTTCAACAGGTCTTTTTCTGAGACGACACCAACAATTTTATTTTGCTCATCCACAACAGGCAGACCACTAATGTTGTTAAGACACATAATATTGGCAAGTTCTTTTACGGGAGTGTCTGGTGTGGCTGTTTTTACGCCAACTGTCATGGTTTCTGAGACTTTCATATGTTTTCCTTTATTTAATTTGTTGAGATGGTGTCTGTTTTATCACCATCTATTCTGTCAGAGTTTTATTGCGTTTTTCTTGACTCATGTCAATGTTGCTTAAATCGGAGTGGCATTGCACTCAGTAGCCCTCCTATTCTCAGGCAAGCCAAGGAGATTTTCAGCAGCAGGTTTACATTCTCGGGCAAGCTCCTAGATAGGCTGCGCATTCTATTTCATTTTATTTCTCGTTTCTAGATCTCATGTTCTTGTGGCGGGTAAAAGTGCCATTTATACTCTTTGTGCATAAGCTTATCTATATCAGGAATATCCTCTTGAGTGTATTTACAACAGCCTTTGGCTCCTACGAATTACAGCGTCTGCCAGCGGTTCACAACGAGTCATTGCGAGCATGGGATGCTGCGGATGAGATGTTATTGCAGCATATGGAATCAGCAGAGGAGGATTTAAGTGGAGCAAGTATTCTACTGATAAATGACCAGTTTGGTGCCTTGTCCGTAAGTTTACATAAACATGCACCTCATAGCTGGTCAGACTCCTGGCTGGCTCACCAGGCAACGCGAAATAACCTGCAACTGAACCAGCTCAAGGACACAGTGGGCTATCTGCCCAGCACAGAGCAACCGCAGGGTATTTATGACTGGGTCTTACTAAAAGTTCCAAAGTCGCTGGCTTTGCTGGAGCATCAATTAATCTGCCTCAAGCCATATATATCCACGAACACACGCATTGTGGCAGCTGCAATGACAAAGCATATTCACACCTCAACACTAGCTGTTTTTGAGAAAATCCTGGGAACAACAACGACATCACTGGCACGCAAAAAAGCGCGTCTGATATTTACCAGTTATGAAAAAACAGCCCCCCAAAGCTCGCCTTACCCAACTTCATTCTATGAAAAAGACTGGGATATTCATCTCACCAATCACGCCAATGTATTTGCCAGAGAGAAACTGGATATAGGCGCCCGTTTTATGTTGCAGCAACTCAAGCAGTTACCATCGGCTCGTCATATTCTTGACCTGGGTTGTGGCAATGGTGTCCTGGGTATAATTGCCCAGCGCCTGCAACCCACAGCTCATGTAACTTTTGTGGACGAGTCCTATATGGCGATTGCCTCGGCAAAAGAAAGTTATCAACGCGAATTTGCGGCGCAGCAAGCCGATTTTATCGTGGGCAATGCACTGACTAATATACAGGCACAAGATATAGACCTGATCTTGTGTAACCCACCGTTTCATCAACAGCACAGCATGGGAGATCATATCGCCTGGGAGATGTTCAAACAGTCCCGAAAGCACCTGATACCCGGCGGGCAGATATGGCTGGTTGGCAATCGGCATTTGAATTATCACCTCAAACTGAAACGGCTCTTTGGGCAATACAGACAAATTGCAGCCAACCGCAAGTTCGTAGTGCTTGCTGCCAGCAAGTCAGGGTAAGACCCTTGGCATTGAACAGCCCAAGAGTTTAGGGCTAGTGTCAGAGGTTTTATGTGAATTAAAAAAATGGAAATCTCATTGCTAGCGGACAATCCGCAAGAATCAAAAGTTATAGCTCAGTGGTACTATGATGAATGGGTAAGCATAGCTCCAGACATGACTATTGGACAAATTCAGGAAAAACACTCTTGAAGATATTTCCTTTTGTTTTAGAGTCTTGACCAGGAACCGGATTACATGCCAGTCGATGGATTAGATCATGGACGTGTTGAAACCCGAAGAATCTGGGTATCCACCGCATTGAATGAGTATCTGGATTTTCCCCATGTCGGGTTGATATTCAAGGTGGAGCGGACAACCTGCCATAAGAAGAGTAAAAGAGAGACCTGTGATGTGGCTTATGGCATCACCAGTAAAACACCTGCCCATGCCAGTGCCAAAGAAGTACTCCGAGATAACAGGAAACACTGGAGCATTGAAAATAGCTGTCATTATATTATTGACTGGAATTATGATGAAGACCGTAGTCGAATTCGAAAAGGTTATGGCCCTGAAAACATGACACGCTTGAGACGATTTTCGGTGGGACTTATTAAGAGCAAAGGGGTGAAGAATGTGGCTCAAAAAATGAGACAATTAACAAGAAATACGAGAATGGTTCTGGATTATTTGAAAATGACGGCCAACTCACAGCCTCTTTCAATGACTTAGGAATGAAAACAAATTTACCGTGGGAGAGCATGTAGCTCTTCGGCTCTAATTCCTTTATTATGCAACTATGCTTGAACTCCTTTTCCTACTTCTGCCGTTGGCGTTTCTCTCTGGTTGGCAGACCGCCAAGAAGCGCTATAAAAAAGCGCAATCCCAAAAAAGGCAATTATCAGATAACCTAGTCAAGGGTATTAACTTCCTGTTAGATGAGCAGCCGGATAAGGCATTGGAAGTATTTTTGTCACACCCGGAAATAGACGAATATACGGCTGAAACCTATCTCTTGCTGGGTAATATGTTCAGAAACAGGGGGGAAGTTGACCGTGCCTTGAAAGTGCATCAAAACCTGATAAGCAGACCTGCCCTGGCAAAAGAGCAAAAAGTAGCAGCTATGCTTGCTTATGGAGAAGATTTTTTTGCTGCTGGAATGCTGGACAGGGCAGAGGGAGTCTTTCAGGAGTTAATAAAAAATAGTTCAGGGGATGTGCAAGCTTGTGGAACCTTGCGGAGTATCTATGAACAGTTGCAGGACTGGGAAAAAGCGATTGAAGTATCACGTTGTGAAGAAAAGCAAAGTGGGAATGATCATAGCAGAATCATCGCTCATTATTATTGCGAGTTGGCTGAGGAAGAGCTGGAAAAAGGTAATATACATCTGGTTGAAGAATATATCGAGAATGCGCAGAAATCTCACAAACACTCAAACCGAGTTCTGGTACTGCAAGGAGATCTTGAGAGTCGGAAAAACAGACCAGCGAATGCACTGAAGTTATACCAGAAAGCAATTAATAATGATTCAAGGCTGATCGGTTTGCTGGACAAAAAACTCATCGCTGTAACACAACAATTGGGGAATATTGATCAGTTATGCAATTTTCTAAAAAAGCTGCTGGTGCGGACAAACGATCAGAAAGTGCTCGAGTACTGGGTGGAATTGACATTACGTTACGCACAGGACAAGCCGCTTGAAAATGGTCTGGAAGATGAAGTAGGGAAGTACGCAAGCACAAAAGCTTTGTTGGGAATAATCAAGCTGTGGCAGCTAGATCAGCACGATACTAAGGCAGGTAGGCATTATGAACTATTGAGTAATGTGCTGGAACGATATCTGAAAAATCAGACGGAGTTTCACTGTCATCATTGTGGTTACAAAATGAATGACTTTTTGTGGAGATGTCCCGCCTGTCATCACTGGGATACAGTTTCTTAAGGGGTTTTTTGTCTATGGATAAACGTTTGATCGTCGCCTTAGACTTTCCTGATGCAGGGCAAGCGCTGAAATTTGCGGCTCATCTACCTGTACAGCAGTGTCGATTAAAGGTTGGTTTTGAGCTTTTTGTATCAGCGGGGCCGGGTCTGGTTGAGAAGTTGGTTGGGCTGGGTTTTGATGTCTTTCTGGATCTCAAATTTCATGATATCCCTAACACGGTAGCTGCCGCATGCCGAAGTGCAAGTCAGCTGGGTGTGTGGATGATTAATGTGCATGCCATGGGGGGGCAAGCCATGTTAACGGCAGCGGTGGATGCAGTTGGCTCACTTGAAAAGCCTCCTTTGTTGATTGCAGTTACTGTTTTGACGTCCATGGATAAATTACAGTTGAAAGGGGTTGGTGTTGACGCTGAGCCGAGAGAGCAGGTTCTGATGTTGGCACAACAGGTTGCTCAGTGTGGACTGGATGGTGTGGTTTGCTCAGCGCAGGAAGCTGCGTTACTGAAACAGGAAATGGGGCAGGAATTTAAGCTGGTAACCCCGGGTATTCGTCCGTCGAACAGTGATATCAGTGATCAGAAAAGGGTTATGACGCCGAAGGATGCTATATTAGCTGGCGCTAACTATTTGGTGGTGGGCAGACCGATAACAACCGCAAAAGACTCTTTGGCTGTTATTGAAAGCATAAACCAGGATATCTCATCAGCAGCGCTATCCATGTCGGGATGCTTTGAATCGGATTAGAACCGATAAGCACTGAGCAGACCATTTCTGCTGATAGCGTATACTGTTCTTCCTTGTACCAACGGGGCGAGCAGGTAACTGCTGGAGTCAGCATGTACGCGACCAATGGTCTCACCTTTAACTGTATTATACCAATGCAGGTATCCCAGTTTGTCACCGACAATCAGCAGTGATTTTGTAGCCAGGGAGGGAGCTGTTGGAGATCTGCGTATCAGGTCGTCGTTCTTCCAGACAGGTTCACCGGTCAGTGGATTTAGCTTCCACAGGTTACCCTGATTATCAGTGATAAACAGTTCCTGTTCATTAGCGTCAATGCCAGAATAGCTGGAAATAGGGCGTTTCCAGCCAACCCTGCCACTACGCATGTCAATGCCTGCCAGAAAACCCTGATAGCTGGCTGCGAATAAAGCCGTGCCGACTGTTTTCATTTCAGCATCAATATCAACCAGTCTGGACAGTTCGGTCAGATTGCTTTCACTCCCAAGCTTGATGGACCAGGCTTCTTTGCCTGTGTCCAGGTCATAAGCTACAACGGAGCCATTATCAAAGCCAGTAACTACCAAAGGACCTGCAAGCAACGGTGTGCTACTGCCTTGTAGTGATAGCGTGGGCGTGCGTTGAGTATGTAGCCATAGCAGGTCACCATTGGTGCTAGACAATGCATGAATCTTGCCATTTAATGTGCGGAAAACAACTTTGCCTTTCTTTTCAGTAGAGATGGCAACAATAGGTTGTTCCAGCAGGCTAATCCACCGGGTTTTACCAGTGTTGCTATCAAGTGCGATAGCCATGCCATTTTCTGTACCAACGAAGACACTGTCTTTGCCAGTGTTTAGACCACCAGTAATTGTTTCATCGAGGGTTTTCTTCCAAAGAATCTTACCGTTATTTTTATTGAGTGCGAATATATTGTTTTTGTCAGCAGCAAAGAGCGTGTTTCCGGAGAGAGTTGGATGTAGCTTAATATAACCCGGCTGTAGAGGGTGCAATTTGTGCTGCCATAGTAATTGCGGCTTTATTCTTGCAGCAGACAAGGGAGCTAGCACCTTTGGTGGTTCTTCAGTTACTTGTTGTCCGGGAGATATCTGCTGGGCGGGTGATGCTAGCTGGCTGGGGAGTAGACTACAGGCAGCCAGCGATAGTAGCAATAAACTGATAAAAGCGATTTTCAATCCATCGTGGAGTTTTGCACTCCATAAAAGTGCGCGCACGATACTAGGCTCCGGTGTTGTTAGTAGCTTTGTCATTTGTTGTAGTGGTGACATTGCTTAAGTTGTCGAGCTTCATTTGCAAATATCTTGGGGGGGTACTGCCAGAAAGCTGAATTGCCTGGCGATATGCTTTGGCAGCCTCAGCTGGTTTTTTCTGTACCAGCAAAAGGTCTCCTTTAAGTTCTTCAAGCAAAGATGAGTAGGCAGGAGCAAAAGTGTCAGAGAGGTAAGATTGTGCTGTATCCAAGTCTCCAGTATGTATGGTCAGCCGGGCAAGACGCAAGGTGGCAAGCTGTTTTAGAAGTTCGTCATCCGTGTGGCTGATGACCCATTTTAGTTCACTTTGCGCTTTTTTAGTGTTGTTCTCAAGAGATGCCTGCTTGGCAGTATGCAGTGCAGCCAGTGAGGCATAAGCCGAGCTCGAAAATTTGGATTTAAGCGTGGATGCTGTGGTGGTATTAGATCTTTTCAGTTGTGTGGCAAAAAGTGATGAGGCTTTCTCTGTCTGAGTACGCTTGTACGCTTGCCACTGTTGCCAGCCAAAAACACTGCCGATGGCAAGTGCTACTCCTAGCATGACGGAAGTACCATTTTCTTTCCACCATCTTTTTATGTCTTCTGCTTTTTCAGCATCAGTTTTTAAATCGGTCATGATGTATTGCCTTGGTATTTATGTGTTTCTGTGTGAGAGGATATATACAGCAAGTTCATCCTGCGGTATAGAAATTTGTGCTTCATCGCGGTTTCGTAGCGGCTTAATGGTTATAGAGTGATTGCGAACTTCGTCCTCACCCATAATCAGGGCATAGCGCGCAGCAGACTTGTCGGCGCGTTTTATCTGTGCCTTGAAGCTACCACCACCACAATTGCAGAGCAGGCGCAGCTCCGGTATTTGGTCGCGTAACTGTTCGGCAAGTTGCATGCCAGTGATCTGTGCATGATCTCCTGCCATGATGAAAAAGTATTCTGGGGCTTTCTGGGTGGCTACTATGTCCTGTGCTTCCATCAGGTTAAGCACACGCTCCAGCCCCATGCCAAAGCCACAGGCGGGGGTTGGTTTGCTGCCCAGTTGTTCAACCAGACCATCATAGCGACCGCCACCACAGACTGTGCCCTGAGAGCCTAGTTCATTTGTTGTCCACTCAAACACCGTGCGGGAATAGTAATCCAGACCCCGAACCAGTCTGGGGTTAATGGTATAGCTTATACCCATGGCATCAAGCAGGGCTTTTAGCTGCTCAAAATGTGCTGAGGATTCGGTATCAAGATGGTCAAGAATATTGGGTGCAGCGGCTATGAGTGTCGCCATGGCAGGATTCTTACTATCCAGAATGCGCATAGGG
>JALVFC010000493.1 GCA_027030285.1 Thiotrichaceae bacterium
CCAGATCATATACAGCTGCGTCATCACGTGAGCTGTTTCCTACCAGCAAGGCACTATCCAGCTGCGGGGTTAATTGTGTCTTGAGAATGACATCCAGAACGGCGGGGGAAATTTTACAACCACAGCCTGCACCGTGACTATATTGAGTCAAACAAATATTACTGTCCATTTGCTTCATAGGTAAACCTCTTCTACTTTGTTGTATTTTAGTGTTGTTCTATATTAAATTACGTGACCAGCGATGTACATTATATACTTTCAATCGAATATATATAAGTATCTCACCAGATGATTTCTGCCAGTTTCAGAGCAGAAGCTGTTACATAATACACATATCCCTAAATGTCAGGGATGAACCAGGAGGCGGTAAGCTATTGATTATTAATGACGCTGCATATACATCCCTGTAAGTTCTGCGGCAGCATCCCTGTTGCCGAAGCTCTAATAATCAATAACTCATCGCCTTACATACAATTATCCTGAGTAGTTACGTTTTTGCTAGAGTAATTAAGGCGAACAACTCTGGCGAGGATAAATCCTTGAGAACAAGGTATCACGACGAGTCATAGCAGGACTATGGGGAGGAGTGATAACGATGTTATCAAGGATTTAGACCGCCAGATTGTTAGTCGTAATTGCTGAATCATTTTGCAGGGAACCACCGGGATTTGATGGTCAGCATCAGGAAAGAAAGATAGTGGCTGGCTGGGTTGCCCCCCTTTTGTGGCAGGGATTATCTGTTTTACTGGTCTGTTTTTCCCGAATAATATCTTTATACCAATAGTGTCGTGGATCAGGGAGTCTGCCCGAAACTTTCAGGGAGACGTCCCTGCTCTCTGACAAGCTCCTTAACACCTGAATCCGGGGCTTCTCGATCAACGCTCACTTATCACAAAATAATCCCCTTTTGTAATCAGGCTTTTGTCAAACTCACCGATTTCAGCCAGCTTTTCTTCCCCGAGAATCTGCAACTTTCTATGCCGGCACTCAATGAGACCTAATTTACGAAACTGTTTTAGCACCCGGTTCACATGAATATTGGTTAAACCAACCGCATCACCAATATCTTCCTGGGTTAAGGGGAAATCAATGGTATTTGTTACCGGATCAAAATTATGCCTCATTTGCATGCGTGTGCGGTGGTACAGTTCCAATAGCAAAAACGCAATACTTTCATGCGAATCCTTGCTACTACGAAATGACTGGTGATGTTGACACAGACTCATATCCCTGGCCTCCATTGAAGCCAGACGTAATGCCAGCATAGGCTGGTTTTTAAATAACTCTACCAATTTGCCCCGGGGGAAAGCACAAACAATAGACTCGGTAATTGCTGACACGGAATGAGAGATTACACCGTTGGAATCTGCCTGAAAACCGAGAAAATCTCCAGGTAATGCGAATCTTAGAATTTGCCTTTTACCATTTCTGGAGGTCTGATACATCGCCATCCAGCCGTTAAACAAGGTATAGACATAATCGGGCTTGGAGCCCTCTGCATAGAGCGTCGCTTTGGGAGGCACTATTAACTGTTGATCCCGGTACTTTTGCGTCCAGTCGAGACGATTTAACGGAACTCCCTGAAACAATGCCATGTCACGAATAGGACACTTATTACATTCTGTCTGTGGTTGTTTACGAACTCTGATAGGTCTTATCTTCACATTAATTCCTGAAAATAAATTCTGTCACAGACAGGCAGCCCTGCCTACTGTGGATAGTTGAAAGAATAGACAAACCCAGAAGGCTCTGCATTGCCCGAATACCTGCTTCCATGCAGGCGCACAGCACGCAGCCTATGAGAATGCTCTACAGATAGGCTGCCTAACTGATGATCCAGTGTTAAAAAAATCGATCCAACAGATATAATTGTAGATTCTTTTATTAAAAAAAGCATGATAAATAATCTACAAACACCGCTGGTAAAAGCTGAATCAGAGGTTCCTCATACAACCTACCTCATGATTTGTATTAACCTACACGTAATTATGCCAGTAGCCTTCTACGCAACTCCTGGCTAATAATTAGACTCCATGGTTGACAGCCCGCCCTGCCCTCTCTACAACAGAAGAAATAACAGCCAGGCTAAACCTTCCACCTGTTTCTCTCAAACGGACAAGTAACTCATCAACAGAAGAGCTGGAAAGCTGCTCAAAATTATAGATACCGATTTCATTTAATGCATCAGCCAGCTTGGGACCAACACCTTTAAGCTGGCTAAGGTCATCTCGTATGTCTTCTGTTTCGGCTTGCTCTTCCACAGTTTTTTCTACAACAGGCTCGTTATCAGCCTCAGCAGGGATATGCTCTTCATCGGGTTCAACGACTTCAACCTCGACTTCTGTGTCTGTTGTTTCCGTTTCGCTTGTTTTCTCACAGCAAGGTGTCGTTTGCTTTGAACCACAAACCAATGTGCGACATACCTTGTCAACAACCAGGCCAATGGCGACACCTGTCACAAAAATAATCAATGTATTCATATATTCTCCTGCTAATCCAAGTTCGGGGTATCTCTATTATTTAGGGCATCTCCATTCATTTTGGTCTGAATCCAGCCACAAGAAAACGAACCATGAATCACCAGCATTACTAAATCAGCTCCCCATCAAGGCATCTCAAAAGCTTAACTCACACCACATATATACCCAACACCCAATATATAATAATATATGTGCAGCCATTTTTCAGCATACAAACCTATTGTTTTAGACGTTTATAGAAAATATATTGCTGTACTTTCTGTTTTATATATATGTTGAATGATATATTAATAGCTTTACTTCTTCGTTCCTGTTGATATGATAAAAGGCAATCTTGGAACTTACAGTTAGCTAGCTTAAGGAATCTCTGATCAAGTCGTGAGCAGTTAACTGAGGATTCCAGAATTATCGTTCATGCAGACAAGAGGGTATTTCATATGACAACAACAGCAGCTATACCAACCACCCTGGATGGCACCTTGCAGCAGGTAAAACACAAAAACCAAACGACTTATGCGAAAAAAATTGTACGTAACCACAGCCTGTTAAGTGGAGTCGCTGGTGCCGTACCTCTACCTCCTCTAGGCGTAGCACTCATTTTGGCGAACAACCTGAAGATGCTTCATAAGCTGTCATCTATTTATGGCGTTAAATTTAATAAAAATCTCGGCAAATCGGCTATAGGCAGCTTTTTGGGAAGCTGCGGTACATTTTCTATTTCTGGCAGACTCATCTGGGGACTCAGTACCGTTGCTCCGGTTGCAGCTCCCGTCATCAGCATTGCCACAACACCATTATTTGGTGTTGCCATGACCTATGCACTAGGTCAGTTGTTTGTTCAACACTTTGAATCAGGAGGTACTTTTTTAACATTTGACCCAGAAAAAGTACGCGGTCACTACGCTGAACTATTCGAAGAAGGCAAGAAGCTTGCCAAGGCAGGGAAAACCTAGAAAGCCGCCTGAAAAACAGGAAGCGTCAAGAACACCTCAGAGGTACCATAAGTGTATGATAAGTGGTGCGCCTCCTCCGTCGGCACACTCTACACATGTATACTTTCGAAATATCTGGAGCTGGGAACTAGAAAACCACCAGTATTTGATGGTCAGCATTATCAGTTCAGAATTATGGTGTTCCTGGGGTTTGCTAGCTTCTCTGTTCCGCAAGCTCCATAAAGACTATGGTGAGTAGCCATCAACCATCCCAAGGAAAAAATGAAAGTAGAATCACTTGAGAACTCCGTCCCTCAGCTTTTCCAGAGAGCCAATAAAAACTATCTTCAGGCTGAACGAGCTATTGCCATTATCAAAAACACTCCGGGTATTATCCCTGTCGCCATTACAGCAGAATACCGCATCATCTGGCTTGATGTGGGCGACTATCCTTACAAAGAATGGAAGTTTCGTTACGCCACCCAGAACCTGATCGAGAAGAAAGGGCTGGGTTATTGTTTTACTACGGATATTCAACTGCTTGGCAGAGAAGAACTGAACCTTGGTGATGCTCGGGCACCAGCAGGTTTTGTTTTTCATATGTCCAAGTGTGGCTCAACTGTAATTGCCAAAGTGCTTGACCAGCCAGCAACCCAGATGGTTGTTAAGGAGCCCACCCCCTTACATGAAAATCTCTGGCAATATCTTACACATAACTGGCAACAACCGGTAACACCCGATGCGAGCAATCTGAGATTAATTCGCAATCTGATTCAGCTATTAGGTCGCCCCCGACGAGCAGGGCAAAATACCTATTTTGTCCGCTTCAGAAGCTGGAATATTGTATTTTCCGAGATCATCCAGCAGGCATTCCCTGATACTCCCAGCCTGTTTATTTATCGAGATCCTGTCAAGGTGATGGCATCCATATTAAACAAGCCGACCACAGGATTACCACGCTTGAATAACTCAGGAGCCGCTGCCTTTATTACCCAACGCTCCAGAGAAGAATTAACCGCCATGCAGCCACTGGATTACTTCACCTGCTTCTATAAACGGTACCTGTATCAGGCTCTGGCAAATATGCGCAATACTCACTATCTAAATTACCGACAACTCAACAAACACAATATTGAGCAGATTCTACGTACCGCCTACCACTACACCGCAACAGAAACAGATTTACCATTGATGCAGGCTCAGTTTGACACCTATTCCAAAGATGACTCTGGCACCGTGCGCTTTGTCTCAGACAGCAAGGAAAAGAAAAAACAGGTAACCCCGGCCATGCACGAAGCCGCTGAGAAACACCTCATGGCGATGTACCAGCAACTGGAAGCCAGTGAACACAACCTAAGCCGTTATCTGCACAAGGCATTATCGTAATGCGCGGAGATAAAAATGATCTTTGAAGCGTTAAGTGCAACCAACCTGGGGGTGTATCTCTACAGACATGTGAAAAAAAACAGACAATCTCTTCGCAAGGCGCGTGCAGAAAAGAAACTTAGCAAACTCAACAAGCCCAAAAAAGCCCGAGTGATTCCCTTCACAGGAAGTGTTCGTAGCCAGCAAATCAAGGAATTTTCAGCCGACACGATTAACAGAAAAACCCCCCAGCAAAAACTCACTGAGCGCAACATGGCAATTTCTACCGGCTCACTCGGGCTGGCAATCATTGGCAAACTTTTCTACTACCCCATTGCCCTGCTGAGTATCCCCGGTATTTTATACATCACCCACTATGCAATCATGCAGGCCTTTATTGGACTATTTAAAGAAAAGAAACTAACCGTTGATTTTTTATCCGCAACGATGAAAGTACTGTTACTGATTAATGGCTTTCTGGTATTTGCCAGCTTCTCGGTCTTTATGTTCAGCCTGAATCGCATCCTGCTGAATAAAGTCAGTGACAACTCAAAGAAGAATATTATTGATGTTTTCAAACAGCAACCCAGTACCGTTTGGATAGTTTACGATGACATTGAACGTGAAATCCCCTTTGAGGAACTGAAAAATGGTGACACCGTAATGGTCGGCGCAGGCAGCACCATTCCCGTTGATGGCGAAATCATGGAAGGCTCGGCTTCAGTTGATCAACATATCCTCACTGGTGAATTTCAACCCGTAGAAAAAACTACCGGCGATGAAGTGTTTGCACTCACCCTCGTACTGTCAGGAAAAATCTATATTCACGCCCGAGAAACCGGGCAGCAAACCACCGCCGCACAAATAGCCCATATTCTCAACAACACCATTAGCACCAAAACCGATGTGCAGATCTGGTCACGCGAAATTAGCGACAAAAGCGTTTTGCCATCCTTTGCCATCAGTGCTGCATCCTTTCCTTTTATTGGACCTGTCGGTGCCCTGGGCGTACTCAACTCACACTTCAAGTATCGTGCATCCATTGCCTCAGCCATAGGCATTATGAATTATCTCGACCTGGCCTCGCACAATGGTATCCTGGTTAAAGACGGACATACTTTTGAGCTGCTGGAACAAATTGACACAGTAGTGTTTGACAAAACAGGCACACTCACCGAAGAACAGCCACGTGTTGCAAAAATTCACACTTACACTGATTACAGCAAACAGGACGTGTTACGCTACGCCGCCGCAGCCGAAACCAAACAAAGCCACCCCATAGCAAAGGCTATTTTGCAGCATGCCACAGAACAGCAACTGGAGTTACCGGAGATTGAAGAAGCCGCCTACAAACTCGGTTATGGACTTACCGTAAACATTGAAGGACATGTCGTTCGCGTAGGTAGTGTGCGCTTCCTGGAACAGGAAAACATCAGCATCTCGGCAGATATTCGTGATGCGCAAACCCATTGCCAACAGCAAGGCTCACCCATGATCGCAGTCGCCCTGGATAACACCGCTATCGGTGCAATTGAGCTGGCCGCAGCTATCCGCCCCGGCACCAGAGAATTAATACATGAACTCACCCATGAGTGTGGCATTAAATCCACCTACATTATTTCAGGCGATCATGATGCTCCTACGCGCCAGCTAGCGGATGAGCTGGGCATTAACCATTATTTTGCCGAGGTTCTGCCCGAACAAAAAGCAGCGTTGATCAAACAGCTACAGGCAGAAGGCAAATCCGTCTGTTATGTGGGTGATGGCATCAATGATTCCATTGCCCTGCAAGAAGCTGATGTGTCCGTCTCCATCCGTGGTGCATCGACTGTCGCAACCGATGCTGCACAAATCGTCCTCATGGGTAAAACACTTAACCAGCTACCTTACCTGTTTGAGATGGGGCAACAGTTTAACAGCCACATGAAAAGAGTAGTGGCAACCGTTGTTACCCCAAGTATCGTGTCAGTAGGTGGTTCTATCCTGTTCTTTAACCTTGGTCTGATTCAATCCTTCATCTTCCCCCAAATTGGCTTATTGGCAGGTATCGCCGTTGCAATGCGTCCCGCTATCAAACATTGCAAGCCTGAGAAGACAGAACTATCCGTATAGCCTTTTATCTGAAATCTTCATTCGTTGAAAGTATGTTTCGTGAAAAATATTAAGTTAACTTATTATAATTGATATGTCAGATTAATAGGGCTACAAAATGATCTTACATGAGTACAAACTGCTTTTCATCCACATACCCAAAAATGCTGGCACAAGCATTGAAAAAGCACTGGGGAATCAACACAATCGATTCAAGTATGGTCATAACCATGACCACCGTACCTTACGACAATACACTCCCTTTACGCTTTCACCGGAAAGATTCTGGCCCGCCAGCAACCTGTATGAAACATTGCATCATCTTAACCACAGATTAAAAGGTCGCATCAACCCTATAGCAGAAAATGAAGACTGGCTAACCCCGAAACAGTTCTCTGAATACACGCGTTTTAGCATTGTACGTAACCCTTGGAGTCGTGTGTACTCCTGGT
>JALVFC010000494.1 GCA_027030285.1 Thiotrichaceae bacterium
CCTAACAGCTGTACAACGTGTCAACCTGCCACTAATCAAGTTATTGCTTAGTTCCGGTGCTGATGTAAACCACCCCAATGGCACCAAGCAAACCCCCTTGCACATCGCCACAGACAAGGCAGATCTGAAGATGATGCGCCTGCTATTAAATGCTGGCGCGAATGTCAATGCCCGCAACATCTACAAGGAAACACCCCTGCATATCGCAGTAGAAAAAAAGCATATTGAAATGGTCAGCCTCATTATGCATCACAAACCCAAACTCAACCTGGCAAATAATGACGGCTACACGCCTCTACACCTTGCCGTCCGACGCAAGAACCTACCCATCAGCCGGGTTCTGTTACAGGCTGGAGCAACCCCCAACACAGTTGACCCCTTCGGCAATACACCATTACTGGACGCACTGCTTTGGCGCAAGGTGCAAATAGCACGGGAACTGCTTAAACACGGAGCAAAGTTAAACGTCGTAAACGACCATCGCCAGACGCCACTGGATATTGCCCTGTCCAAAGGCTTGCGAGGTATAGCAACCAGCATGCGACAGGCAGGGGCAAAGACCAGTGAAGAACTGGGCTCTGCTGGATCGCTGAGAGTAAAAGTCATTCATTGACGGGAGAAAACTGATGTACACCTATCCGTGGTCTGCTGCCGGGTAAACTACTGACCCTCAACAATACCTTCCAGCAACTCCACCGCAGTTTCTACGAAATGAGGGCAGCGTGTTTTAAACACCCCGGACTCCCGTGCTTGCTGGTAACCA
The DNA here is from genome assembly GCA_027030285.1 of Thiotrichaceae bacterium. Classification (GTDB taxonomy): domain Bacteria; phylum Pseudomonadota; class Gammaproteobacteria; order Thiotrichales; family Thiotrichaceae; genus HyVt-477. Next base: position 764 of record JALVFC010000494.1, read on the forward strand.
TCCGGCTGACTGAGATCATGACCCAGAAGTTCCTTACAAACCAAGCTGCCATGCTTTTTTTCAAACTGCTCATTAAACTGATGAATAGCCTGCATGGTCGCTTCCTTTGACTCATGGTCATGTGGACTGCCAGAGCTTTTCTCCAGGCCTATCACCAATACACTGCCAGTTACAGTGCCACATGTTTGCCCCATTTTGCCAATACCACCAGCCAGCCCAGTGGTCATCTTCATAGCTTGTTCTACATCGAGTTTATATTTTTCACTGTATGTTGTTAGCACCGCCTGAGCGCAAGAACAGCCATTACAGAAGCGGCGGGCTGCCTGTGCTGATTTTTTCATAAATTCTACCTCTTCAGGATCACTGCCATAAGACAGCACTAAAAGCAACAATTCAGAATCAGCTGCCAGCGAGAAAAAGTAAAGCATGTATAACTCTTCAGCACAATCAAGTAACTGCTCGTATTGTTCGAGTACAAAGCGAAAGTGCGCAGCATAGTATATAAGCACAAATGAGCAAGTATACTCCATTTACTTTCTCCTATCCTTCCAGACAAGTATCGTAAAGTCATTATCCAGATAATCATCAACAAGCTGCACCGCCACTGGCTTGGGCGTAAATTGTTTTACAAATCTTAGTACCTCATCTGGCAAGAAGCTTTGCAAATCCCAACGACCTTTGATCCACTCATGTCGGGCATCCAGTAAGTTAAAAGCCATACCCTTCCTGCAAATAGCAAACATTAACCGTAGAGTTTTATAAGCATAGCTACCTTTATCCTGTAAATCCCGGTTAAGCGCGCCAGACATGAGCACATAATCAAAACTTTCCGGCTCCGGGTTGATATCAAACAGATCACCTTCAAGCAAGCAGCTCTCAGGGTAGCGCTTGCGCCCCTCGGCAAGTAGCTCTGGCGACAGGTCTATACCTGTATACCTGGACTTAATACCCTGCAGGGACAAATAACCAGCCAGATCACCAAAACCACAGCCCACATCCAGCACACTGTCAC
>JALVFC010000495.1 GCA_027030285.1 Thiotrichaceae bacterium
ACTTTTGAACAACGCGCTGTACATTTACTACCACACGTACAATGGCTTCATTCACTTGAGGACACCCACTTTTCGGGAGTGATTCTTGCCAATGAAGTACTGGATGCCATGCCGGTTGAGCGTTTTCGCCTGCGTGACGGGGCTATTTTTCAGGATCAGGTTGGCTGGCAGAATAATCAATTAGAAATTCAGCCAGCGCCCGCCAGTCCGGCTGTGAAAGCATTTGTTGATGGCTTGGGAATTAGTAGCAGCGAAATCTATATTTCAGAATACAATCCCGCTATTGATAGCTGGATTGCGCAGCTCAGCGACTGTCTGCAACAGGGGGTTATGCTACTCGTTGACTACGGTTATACACGTCAGGAGTATTATCATCCGCAACGTAATGAAGGCACTTTAATCTGCCACTACCAGCATCTCGTACATAATGACTTTTTCTGGCACCCCGGTTTACAAGATATCACCGCAAATGTAGACTTCACGCACGTCGCTGCAGCAGCCCATAAAAATGCCCTAAAAATCAGTGGATTTACTACGCAGGCTGCCTTCCTGGCAGGCTGTGGACTGGAAGCACTGTTTATGCAGGCACTAACGGACTGCCCTGACCAACAATACCCACTGGCTCAACAGGTCAGAACATTAAGCCTGCCATCTGAAATGGGTGAGCGATTTAAGGTGATAGCCTTGAATAAGGGGATAAATGCAGACTTGATCGGGTTTTCCTTGATTGATTACAAACATAAGCTATAACCCGAGCATTCTAACCAACTCTAAACTAACTGATTTATACTATGGATATTTTTCAAGCCATTATACTCGGCATCATTGAAGGCATTACGGAATTCCTGCCTATCTCTTCAACTGGTCACTTAATCGTTGCCAGCGACTGGATGGGACTACCGCAAAGTGCTGAAAATACGGCTTTTGAAGTCATTATCCAGCTCTCTGCTATTCTGGCAGTTGTCGCCAACTACAAAGATAAGCTTTCCATCAAGCATGTTGATTTATGGGTCAAGGTTCTGATTGCTTTTCTTCCCCTGGCTATTATTGGTTTTATTTTCAGTGATCAGATCAAGGCGCTATTCTCTGTGCAGATCGTGGCTGTCATGTTTATTGTGGGTGGTATTATTTTTCTTATCGTCGAATTCTTTCAAAGAAATGCAACACCGCAGACGCTTGATGTCGAACAAATTAACTACAAGCAGGCGGCAATCATTGGCATTGCACAGGTATTTGCACTGATACCAGGTACCAGCCGGGCAGGCTCTACGATCATTGGTGCATTACTGGTTGGTTTAAGCCGCAAAGCCAGTGCCGAGTTTTCATTTCTGCTTGCCCTGCCCGTTATGGGCGCTACCAGTGGTTATGAGATGCTAAAGCACTATGATGAATTTAGTGATGCCAACTGGCTGGCTTTGGGGGTGGGTTTTGTGGTTTCTTTTATTGTGGCGTTTTTTACCATGAAATTGCTCCTGCGCTTTCTGGAAAAATTCACCTTTGTCGGCTTCGGTATCTACCGGATTATCTTTGGTGCGATTTTACTTTATCTGCTCTATAACGGAACCATTGATCCAGCGATGCACCCTTGATCAAGTCGTGATCGGTTTTGGGAATCCATGAACGATCAGGTATACTCCCTGCATACTAAAAACACATGAAAAATATTAATGATGACTTTCAATAAATTAATCAAATCGTGGCTACTGATTCTGCTTTCTCTCGGTTTTACCGCCTGTTCAATGCCACACTTTTCTCAGGAAGATGATGC
>JALVFC010000496.1 GCA_027030285.1 Thiotrichaceae bacterium
CCCCGATAAATCAGACCTTCATCATAAAGCTGCTCAAACACCTGAACGACTGCCTCGGATAAGCCCTCATCCATGGTAAACCGCTGCCGGGACCAATCCGGTGAAGTCCCCAGATGACGCATTTGCTCGGTAATGCGGTCACCAGAATGCTCTTTCCACTGCCATACACGCTCTACAAAAGACTCACGCCCCAGATCGTGACGAGTTTTTCCTTCTTCGCCCAACTGACGCTCAACCACCATTTGCGTGGCAATACCTGCGTGATCCGTACCCGGCTGCCAGAGGGTATTGTCGCCCTTCATACGATGGTAACGAATCAGGATATCCATCAGGGTATGCTGAAATGCATGCCCCATATGCAAAGTGCCAGTGACATTTGGCGGTGGCAGCATAATGCAGTAAGCCTGCTCGCCTCCGGCTGGCGCAAAATAGCCATTTTCTTCCCAGGTTTTGTACCAGCGTTGCTCAATAGCGTTCGGATTATAGGTTTTATCCATGATGTTTAGACTTATATGTAGTGTTGATGCTTGCGAAAGGCGCCGATTATACCCTGAATATCACGCTAAAAGCATTAGTGAATCAGCAGCCAGAAAGCTGCATTGCATCTGCTTTTGTTGCAGCGCACGTATTAACACCAACTGCGCAGTTTATGCTTCTGACCTGAATCCTTGATTTCAATGCGGATAACAGGGCGCAAGATATTGGTTTAGCACGGGATTTTAAAAAATCTTAGCTTCACCCTTCGTTAAGCGGGCATTTTTTAAACCCGTGATGAATCAATAGCTTGTGTCCTGTGCCGTAGTGAAGTCACGGACTCAGGTCTTAAATAAAGGATAAACGAGGATTTAGTCATGAAAGCAAAATTATTAACATTACTAGCCAGTCTTTTTCTGGCATCAGCCGCATCCGCACAATCAATGAACCCCGCTGAAATATTATCGGCTATCGATGGTGAATTTGACCACGTTGCAGATGCGAACTCACGTGTCAATTTCGACATGTCCACACTGGACACCACAGGGACATGGCACGCAACCAACGCCGTACTCTCTGGCATAGATGGCGAATACAGCCCTCTGCGAAGTGATACCCACAGAGTCAATTACTCAGTTGATCCCGATGACCTGAGAGAACACATCACCCATGACGTGTTATCCGGTATTGATGGCGAATATGAGCAATAACAGGCTCAGGATGCTGTATGACTCATTAGGAGCTCATACAGCTTTCCATGCTCTCTTGCCATACTGGTAATGGAGTATTGCTGGTCTATTTTTGCAGAAAGCTGTTGCGCTTTTTGTTCCGCCTCAGGGTAATTCAGGTAGACATGCTCCATGGTATCAACAAACGCATCCAGCGTTGCCAGGTAACCATTGGAATCATCAATCAGTGTAGGAATAGCACCAACCGGGGTTGATATGACAGGCAACCTGGCAGCCCCGGCTTCCAGTAACACAATAGGCAATCCTTCAAAATGTGAAGGCAACACCATACAGTGCGCTGTTTTCAACAAGTCAGGAATATCGCTTCGGGCTCCCAGCATACGCACACAGTCTTGTACTCCAGCCTCTTTTATAGCCCGCTCAATTTTCTCGATCAGGGGGCGGTTTTCCTCACCACCACCAGCGATATCAATAACAAAATCATAACCTTTCTGCTTCAGCTTACTGGCACACTCCACCAGAAAAATCTGGTTCTTCTGGGCGCGAATTGTGCCGACTGACAGGAAAGTGAAAGGTGTATTTTTCTTCGCTGGCTGGCGGAATT
>JALVFC010000497.1 GCA_027030285.1 Thiotrichaceae bacterium
CTGCTTTTTCAACCGGTATGGATTCCCCGGTTAAAGCATGCTGATCCACTGTGACAGCACCTTTTGTAATAATCCCGTCCAGCGGAATTAACTCTCCAGTGTGTACAATAACAATGTCATCAATGGCGACTTTTTCTATGGGGGTTTCAAGTTCTGCACCATCCCGTAATAGCCAGACTGTGCTAGCCTTTTGACCGAATACACCTTTCAGCATTTCCTCGGAATAGCCCTTGCTTTTTTGCACCACAACGGTACCGAGGTTGGAAATGAAGGTGAATAATGCCGTCACCAGAAAATGTCCAGTTACCAGACTGCCAGTGACGACCAGACCATTGAGTAAATCATTCTTTAACTTTTTATCCCTCACAACTGAAGTATATGTTCGCTTGTATATAGGGAGGCATCCATAGATAGTCAGAGCAATTCCCGGGAATAAAGCAACAGGGTATAGATAGCTGGCTGTTAGCAGAGCGATAGAGCCGATATTGCCATTTAAATACCGGATAGCGGCTTTTTCTTCTGGAGTTTTTTCTTCTTTTACGTTGCTTTCGCCGCTGACGGTAATAACCTCAGTATTATCCGTATCATTATTACTGGCAGGTAGCAGCTGTGGGGATCCATGTTTCATCAGTGCATGCAGAGGAGGCTTTTTTTTCTTCTTTTTATTTCTATAGTACAGGCTGAGACCAAGTAAATTTCCTCCCGCCAGCAATAACACTTCTACCATTTGAGATTATCCCTGTTGATATCAAAAACTGCTCATCAGCAGAACTTTCGTGAAGTAAAAAATATAGAATGATGAGCCGATTTGTAATATATTGATGCAACTATCCATATATATGGAATAACGTATAAAGTTAGTATAGAGCAAAACTAACACGCTGTTAACCTGTTTGCAGCCTTTATCTAGTTCATTTCACAATGTGATTATTTTTTATTCATATCTGCTTAGAGTTATAAGGTATTTCTAATGATTCCGAGCAAAATTATTGGAGATGACCTGACAGATATACTTTTGGATTTTCCTGGAGATAAATGCTTATGACTTCAAAAACAGTAGCAATAATTGGTGCAGGCCCGGTGGGGCTGGCTGCTGGCGCACATGCACTGGAACGTGGATTAACACCCATTATTTTTGAACAGGGGGCCGAAGTAGCGCATGCGATTCGCCAATGGCAGCATGTAAAAATGTTTTCTCCCTGGGAGTTTAATGTCGATTCAGCCGCAGAAAAATTGCTTGATGATGCTGGCTGGGAAAGACCAGATGATGATGAGTTACCCACAGGTGGTGAGCTGGTGGAACGCTATATTGAACCGCTGGGAACTAAAACCACGCTGAAACAATATATCAGATTAAAGGCAAAGGTCACTGCTATCAGCCGGGTTGGTTTTGACAAGCTAAAATCAGAGGGCAGGGAAGCCGCTCAATTTGAAATTCGCTATACACAGGATGGCAAGCAACAGGTAGCACTGTCTGATGCAGTGATTGATATCTCAGGCACCTGGTTTACTCCAAATCCAGGGGGAACTAACGGACTACCAGCATTTGGCGAGCCCGAAGCCGCAGCGCAAATCAGTTATGTTATGCCAGATGTGCTTGGCACGAAACGGCAGCAGTTTGCCAATAAGCGAGTTGCTGTATTGGGCGGTGGGCACTCGGCGGTTGGTACAATACTTGATCTAATTACCTTAAAAGAAACAGCCCCCGACACGAATATCACCTGGCTGGTGAGAAGTGACGATACACAGCGCTCTTTTGGCGGTGGT
>JALVFC010000498.1 GCA_027030285.1 Thiotrichaceae bacterium
CTTAAGTTAATGACATTGGGGCATAGCCCCTCGGATAATGATCTTGACTGGAAATACCTGCCTCATCACCCCAGTAAATTTCAGCATTTTCTTCTTGTGCTCGTTGCTTGATAAGAGGGTAGCTTTCATTCAGCCATTTTTTTACAGCTTTAGGTTGTTGTTCTTGCAGATATCCAGCACCGCAAGACTGCATGGCTTGTTTAACAAAAACTGCCTGGCCGCCTCCCCATCCGCAAAGTGCGTCACCGCAAAACCCTGCTCCTGCATGTGAAATTGCAGCATTTCTGCAATGGAAAGGTCGTCCTCTACAATAATAATATGTGGCATCAAGCCCACCTGTAAACTGTCTAATCAAGAGCCTGTCTTCAGGTTTAACAACCATAACGCTGTCTATATTCGTTAATGCGCTGGATAAGCACCTCATCAGTCATAGTACTGGAAACATGTTGAATCACATCATCCAGACCGACAATACTGGTTACCTTGATTGCATAATCACTTTCCGTCTGCTGTACCGCAGATAGTTCTCCCTGTCCACGTTCCTGCCTGTCAAGCGAGATAGCAACCCCGGCAAGTTCTGCCCCTTCCTCACTGACAATATCCGCTGCTTCGCGAATGGCAGTACCTGCTGACATGACATCATCAATGATCAATACCTTACCTTGCAGAGGGGCACCTACAATACGCCCTCCCTCGCCATGATCTTTGACTTCCTTGCGGTTAAATGCGTAGGGATAATCCCTGTTATATTTTTCATAAAGTGCCGTAGCAGTCACGGATACTAGCGGAATGCCTTTGTAGGCAGGACCAAACAGCATGTCAAATTCAATACCCGAATCAACAATGGATTGTGCGTAAAATTGTCCGAGTTTTGCGAGTGCAGCACCGGTTTGAAATAACCCTGCATTAAAAAAATAGGGGCTGATTCTGCCTGATTTCAGGGTAAACTCACCAAAACATAACACATTGGTATCAATGGCAAATTCGAGAAATTCCTGCTGGTAATCTTTCATAATGGGCTATCCGGAGATTTGAGAAAAACAATATTTTGTATTCTTGATCTGTATCTGACTGTTTTAACAATACATATATTTTGGCAAGCAAAAAAGGTTTGACCTGTCGTAACAAGCTGGTAAGGTGCTTCCACCACGATACACTTGAGGGACATAACGTATGTCAGATAATAAATTAACACAAGATATTGATCCACAGGAAACTCAGGAATGGATTGAAGCTCTGGAAGCTGTCACTGAGTCTGATGGCGTTGAGCGCGCGCATTTTCTACTGGAAAAATTGATTGATACCGCCAGGCACAATGGCGCCAACCTGCCCTATTCTGCCAATACAGCTTATATTAATACGATTCCTACACACCTGGAGCCTTCCATGCCGGGAGACCAGAACCTGGAATCACGCATCCGCTCCTACATCCGCTGGAACGCAACTGCAATGGTGGTCAGGGCTAACCGTTTCAGTGCCGAGCTGGGTGGACATATCGCTTCGTTTGCTTCCTCTGCAACATTGTACGATGTGGGCTTTAATCACTTCTGGCATGTCCCTTCACCTGACCATGGTGGCGATCTGATTTATTATCAGGGACATATTTCGCCGGGTATTTATGCTCGTTCCTTTATGGAAGGGCGTTTGACGACCAAAGACCTCGACAAGTTCCGCCAGGAAGTCGATGGTGGTGGCTTATCGTCTTACCCGCACCCCTGGTTAATGCCCAATTACTGGCAGTTTCCAACCGTATCTATGGGACTAGGACCAATCAAGTCTATCTATCAGGCACGTTTTATGAAGTACCTGCATGACCGCAAGCTGGCTGATACACATAACCGCCGCGTGTGGAGTTTTGTTGGCGATGGCGAGGTGGATGAGCCTGAAACGTTGGGGGCAATCACGCTTGCAGGTCGCGAGAAACTAGACAACCTGAAATGGGTCATAAACTGTAACCTGCAACGGCTGGACGGTCCGGTTCGTGGTAATGGCAAGATCATTCAGGAGCTTGAAGCGATCTTCCGCGGCGCTGGCTGGAATGTAATCAAGGTACTCTGGGGTTCTTACTGGGATCCATTATTAGCCAAGGATAAAAATGGCAAGCTGCAACAACGCATGCTGGAAGTGGTAGATGGTGAATACCAGAATTATAAGGCAAAAGATGGTGCCTATGTACGAGAAAACTTCTTTGGCAAAGACCCCGAACTCAAAGCCATGGTTGAAAAAATGTCAGACAAAGATATCTGGCGTCTGAACCGTGGCGGACATGATCCTCACAAAGTATTTGCAGCCTATGATGCGGCAGTAAAACACAAGGGACAACCAACCGTAATCCTCGCACATACGGTCAAGGGATACGGTATGGGTGCAGCGGGCGAAGGTCAGAACCGCACTCACCAGCAAAAGAAACTGACCGAAGATGAAATGATTGCCTTTAAAGACCGCTTCAATATTCCATTAAGTGATAAGGAAGCTGCCGCAGCTGAATATTACCGACCAGAACCTGATAGCGACGAAGTCAAGTATATGCAAGAGCGCCGCAAAGCGCTTGGCGGCTATTTACCCTCACGCCAGTCAGTTGCTGCCCCGCTGGAAGTGCCCCCCCTATCCATATTCAAACCACTACTGGAAGGCAGTGGTGAGCGAGAAATGTCTACTACAATGGCATTTGTTCGCCTCCTTACCATTCTGATTCGTGATAAAGGCATGGGACGCAATGTAGTTCCAATTGTGCCGGATGAAGCGCGTACTTTCGGCATGGAGGGCATGTTCCGCCAACTGGGGATTTACTCTTCTGTGGGGCAACTTTACGAGCCTCAGGATAAAGACCAGGTGATGTTCTACAAGGAAGACAAGTCCGGGCAAATTCTTGAAGAAGGCATTAACGAAGCGGGTGCGTTTTCATCGTGGATTGCTGCGGCAACCTCCTATAGCACACATCATGTCAATATGGTGCCGTTCTATATTTATTACTCCATGTTTGGCTTCCAGCGCATCGGTGATTTGGCATGGGCTGCGGGTGACTCTCGTGCACGCGGCTTTCTGATTGGTGGTACAGCAGGACGCACCACGCTTGCCGGTGAAGGGCTACAACACCAGGACGGGCATAGCATGATTCAGGCAGGTCTAATTCCCAACTGTATCAGCTATGACCCCACTTTTGGTTATGAAATGGCGGTCATTATCCATGACGGCTTGCGACGCATGTTCAAGGAACAGGAAGATGTGTATTACTACATCACTGCCATGAACGAAAACTACCAGCAACCTGCGATGCCCAAGGGTGTTGAAGAAGGCATTATCAAAGGCATGTATCGCTTGCAAGGTGGTGGCAAAAAGAAAAAGAAAGTACAGTTGCTGGGTTCAGGTACTATCCTGCGTGAAGCCCTCGCCGCAGCTGAGTTGCTTAACAATGACTGGAAAGTTGATGCTGATGTATGGAGCTGTACCAGCTTTAACGAGCTGGCGCGTGAAGCTCGCTCTGTTGAACGATATAACCGCCTGCATCCGCTTGACAAGCCCAAAGTACCCTACGTCACACAATGCCTGAAAGATCGCCGAGGCCCTGCCATCGCAGCGACTGACTATATTCAAAGCTATGCGGAACAAATCCATCCATGGGTTCCCATGTCATACACGGTACTGGGTACTGATGGCTTTGGACGCAGCGACACACGCGCCCAGTTACGCAAGCATTTTGAGGTGAATCGTTACTATATTGTTGTCGCTGCACTTAAAGCTTTGGCAGACGAGGGCACACTACCAGCAGCCAAAGTAGCCAGCGCCATCAAAAAATATGGCATTGATGCCGATAAAATTGACCCCATTCACGCATAGGAGGAACAGAAATGAAAACCAAAGAAATTGTTGTTCCTGATATTGGCGATTTTGACAAGGTAGAAATTATCGAACTACTGGTATCCGAAGGCGACACCATTGCAGCAGAAGACTCACTCATTACCGTAGAGTCCGACAAGGCATCCATGGAAATACCCTCCAGTGATAGTGGTGTCGTCAAGGAAGTTAAAGTCAAACTGGGTGACTATGTCAAAGAAGGCAGCGTGATTCTGATACTGGAAACCACGCAATCTGCTGAAGTACCCACTAGCACAACTGCACCTGCTGAAACACAGGTTGAATCAGTTGATTCAGCAGATAAAGAACCCGCAGAATCTGCCAGCAAGCCAGCTAACCAAAAAAGTAAGCCTGCAAAACCAGCGCCAGCCGTAAAACAGTCCCCTACAGCCAATATTGACGAGGTCAGCTTCAGCAAAGCCTACGCCAGCCCTTCGCTGCGCCGCTTTGCCCGTGAACTGGGAGTAGACCTGGGGAAAGTAAGTGGCTCTGGTCGTAAAGGCAGAATCCTCAAGCAGGATATTAAAGACTTTGTAAAACAGTCCATACAGCATAGTAGCTCCGCACCCACAAACGGAACTGCACTGGGTGTTGCCCCCATGCCCGAGATTGATTTCAGCCAATGGGGTGAAGTCGAAACCGTAGCACTCAGCAAAATCAACAAGCTGACGGGTGAATTCCTGCACCGCAACTGGGTTACCATTCCACATGTCACCCAATATGACGAAGCAGATATCACGGAAATGGAAGCCTTCCGCAAGCAAATGGGCAATGAACTAAAAGATCAGGGTGTAAAAATCACGCCACTTGCTTTTATTATGAAAGCAGTTGTTGCTGCCCTAAAAGCCTATCCACGCTTCAATAGCTCACTGGATAGCAGCAAACAAAACCTTATTCAGAAAAACTACTATCATATTGGCGTTGCTGTAGACACACCAGACGGACTGGTAGTCCCCGTTATTCGCGATGCAGATCAAAAATCCCTGGTAGAAATTTCTCAGGAAATACGTGAACTGGCAGTCAAGGCACGAGACAAAAAGCTCAAGCCATCAGACATGCAGGGAGGCTGTTTCAGCATCTCAAGTCTGGGCGGCATTGGTGGCACCAAATTTACCCCCATCATTAATGCTCCTGAAGTAGCAATACTGGGAGTATCCCGTTCCAAAATGCAACCAGTATGGAATGGCAATGAATTTGAGCCGCGTTTAATGCTGCCACTCTCGCTATCCTATGATCACCGTGTTATAGATGGTGCCGACGGTGCACGCTTTACCAGCTATTTGAGCAAAATGCTGTCAGATATTCGCAGATTGCTGTTGTAACTATTTAATGACAACGTAACTGCTTAGATTGCGTTCGTGGGACCCGAGTTCAAGACGAATGAAAGTCCCCTCTCAACTCAAGAGGGTGTTGCAAAAGTCATTCCAAGTTATAATACAGCATGACCACACAACACAAGCCAATAAAACGAACCGTCACCAAGCTAGACACCAGTGAACAACTCGACCTGTTCACAAGGCGTGGAAGTTGAGACAAAAGCAACCAGATGTCCAGGAAGAGTCTGCTTCATTGACCCTGGCCCCTACAGCCTCCTAGACCTCGCTGATCTTGCGCAGCCACATAACAAGGTGAGATTCATTCAAATGCTTGATTTCACCCAATAACCCGGAAATATCCGAAATCAAATCAATGATTTCTGAGGTAATCGTAAAAGGTGACTGATAGGTCATTCCATCCATTCCTCACAATTATAGATTTCCGCTGTTTCCATTACCTTGATTTTCCATGATTTAATCCCCGTAAGAGCAGACTCCATATCTGCCCCTGTTTGAAAACAGCCCAAAGCAATATTTTCAGCCAAATCGGGTGCAAAGAGTTTAATACACTTGCATGAAAAAACGGTGTGAATTGATCGCAGGTTTTGCAGTCATGCGACTGTGCTTCTATCTGGCAAGGTATTACTACTTATTCCATAAATTCAATAACAAGCATGGAATGATCCGATACACCCTGCTCTCTGACGGCATGATCGTAAAAGACTTGCTGCACCCTTTCATTCAGGCTTGCCGATAGCAGGGCGTTATCATAACGATAGCCGTTTTTCAGGCGTGTACTGAACCAGGTAAATTCGCGTTTGTCGAGGTTGCGGCTGCGCCAGGCATCGATCCAGCCCTGTTGTAGTAGCTGCTGGAACAGGTGACTATATTCGAAGGATTTGGTTTCGGAGTCTACAAAGGGTATGCCACAGTTAAAATCGCCAATCAGGATGCTGTCTTCTTCGAGATGGTAAGCATCCAGATCCAGCAGTGCGTGTAAATATGGTGGCTGTTTTTTCTTTTGTGGCAGATGCAATGCCAGCAAGTTCAGCCCTGCAAAATCGGGGAAAAACACCTTGATGGCACGCGCAGGTGGCTCACTATCAGGTGGAAAAGGAATTGCCTGAAAATGATGTCGAGCAGCGACAATCAAGCTATTATCGCGTGCGCTGTTAACTTCTGGGACAAACTGTTCATGCAGTCCCATCTCGCTGAGTCCTTGTATTAGTACCTGCTTGCTACTACCGTGGCGAAACTCCTGCAGGGTGACGATATCCGGCTGATGCTGTGCGATAGCTTCCAGTATGGCTGGCGCACGTTTGCCGCCGCCATGTAATATGTTCCAGGAGACAATCTTCATCGTTTGCTATGATCCAACCACGACCCAGCCGCCAACGATATATTTTTCTTTCCAGTTTTCGAGCAGTTGGTAAATCTGTTTTTTGGAACTGCTGACGCGGATTTCATGCTGCAAGGGCTCCTTGCGATTGGGGCTATAATTGGTGAGGTGCAACACATACGCAGGAAAATCACGATCCGCTTTTTCCTTGTTGGTTTTCCACAGTAGCAATTTGCGTACCATGGTTTTTTCCTTTGCAGTTTTGGTAGCAACCACTCGTTCCAGCAAAGTGCTGACTGGTAGCACAAGTTCATCAGCGGCACGTTCCAGCTCCGGTATTTCAGTTATATCCGAGAGCTGAGACATTTTGACATCCTCACTATTGGCCTGTTTATCATCACGCACTCGCAAAAACTGGGGTGAAATAATGCTACACAGGGGCAGACGCCGTACACCTTCCCAGTGTTTTTGCTCTGCGTCCCATTCGATAATCATGCGGTCTATGGTGCTGCCATGCGAGGTGCGTGAGATAATATCCAGGCAGGAGATTTCCACCACCAACCCCGGCTGGATCATCTGATAGGCAACACGGTCTGAATTGACCTCGGCATATTCGCTCTCTACGACCTGTGGGTTAAGCTGCTTGAGCAATGCCACGCGCTGTTCATCACTAAAGCCGCCTCCCACACGCGCTACAATCTGAAAACTGCCATCAGCGCGAATCACCGCCAGCAACAGGCTGTGCAACATGCCAGCGCGATCATCTATGCCCT
>JALVFC010000499.1 GCA_027030285.1 Thiotrichaceae bacterium
CAAACGCCTCAACGTAGGCTTCACGCTCGACCCGACGGATATTGAGAGCTTTGGCTATCTGCTTGTAGGTAAGAGGATCAAGGTAGCGGAAGGACAGATCTTCCATTTCCCATTTCATCTGGCTGATACCCAGTCGATTGGCTAACGGCGCAAAGATATCCATGGTTTCCTGTGCCACACAGTGCCGCTTGGTATAACTGGATGTATCCAGGATACGCAAATGGTGCAAGCGCCAGGCAAGTTTAATCAATACGGCACGCACATCATCCACCATTGCCAGAAACATGCGCCGGATACGCTCTGCCTGCTCTGGCACTGAGGGGCTTGCAGCTTCTCCTTTTTCACAGTTGCGAAAGGTATTGAGCCAGCGCACGCTGTTCACCAGTGTCAGAATAGTTTTGCCATACTGCTCTGTCAGCGTAGAATCAGGCAAGCTATCAATAAAGTCCCGGTCGCTTAAAATCGCTGCAACCAGTGTAGTCTGGTCAACATCAAGCTCTCTTAAAACGATGGCAACTTCAACACTGTAAGGCAGCTTTTCCTGATGGATACGGTTGTCCAGCGCATGCGTGATTGCTTTTTTAACTAGCTGATGATCTTTGTCATTATCAGTCACCCAAAGCAACTTGATAAGATCATCTCTAGACAGATGAGAATGATGATTTGATTTCATAGCCGGGAAGTTTAATTGTGTTTTGCTGACAGTCTATCAGTAATTTGATAATGGCTGGAAGTGGTTGACAAATTACATCGAGGTTATGAGCATGCTGAAAATACTCTTAAAGGCTCAGCTGATCCTGCTGCTGCTTGCACCTGGCAGCGTTTTTGCAGAAACACTGGTTTTGATTCATGGCTATTTGAGTGACAGCTCAAGCTGGTTTGAAAATAAAACAACGCTGCCATTACAACGTACTGGATGGCGTTATGGTGGTAATTATTCAGTCATAAACCGGGGGCAATTCATTATCAGCACACCCGCATTACAGACACTAAGAACAAAGGGTAACTTCTTTTTTACGGTTGACCTTCCAGCAGATGCACCTGTTGAATTTCAGGCAGGCTTGCTGGGGCTTTATCTAAACCACCTCTATGAACAGCGTCATGAACCATTAATACTGGTTGGGCATTCTGCGGGTGGCGTAGTCGCCAGAGCCTGGCTGACCAAACCTGCTGCAAAACCAACCAGGGCACTCATTACAATAGCGTCTCCCCATCTGGGCACTCCGTTAGTAAAACTTGCAACCCTGGCAAGCGCTACCCCCGTCAACGAAATGGGCAGAATGATGGGCTTAAAAAACTTCCGCAAATCCAGAGAACTATTTGCGGATTTAAAAGAGGAGAAACGGGGTAACTATTTGTACTGGCTTAACCATCTGCCCCATCCACAGATCACTTATATTTCTATTATTCGTAGCAGCAAGGCAGGTTTTAACAAGTTTGATTATGTTGTACCTAAAAAAAATCAGGATATGAATAATGTCTGGGCATTGCGTGGTCGATCAGCCGTGCTATTCACGGCGGGGGATCATTTCCTCTCACATCGTGATGGTGTCTATATCAGAGAGATGATAAGCAAGCTATAACTTGCCGCATTCACTATTTATCACACTGGGCAATGACTAAACAGGTCAATTCTGGCTAATTGAGAATCGCATTGACAATTAGCCATTTTCACTTGCTGTTTTTACGTGCGCGCGGATGCGCCTTGTCATAGACATCCGCCAGATGCTGATAATCCAGGTGAGTATAAATCTGCGTGGTACTGATATCCGCATGCCCCAGTAACTCCTGAACGGCACGCAAGTCACCCGATGATTCAAGCATATGACTGGCAAAGGAATGCCTTAAGCTGTGTGGATGAACATGCTGCTCTAGCCCTTTCTGCTGTTGCCAGTAGGTGATCCGTTTCTGTACATTCCTTGCACTTATCCGGCTGCCGCGATTACTCACAAAAAGGGCTTTTTCGGCTGTATCCGCCATTTCATTTCTGACGTTGAGCCACTGCCTGAGCGCCTCTAGTGCCAACGAGCCAACGGGCACTCTGCGCTGCTTGTTGCCCTTCCCCGTCACCTGCAAGATGCCTTCAGACAAGTCGAGTTGCTGCACATTGACGCCTACCAGCTCAGATAAGCGCAAACCCGATGAATAAAACAGCTCAAGCATCGCCTTATCTCTTTTTCCAATGACCGTGTGGGTGGGAATGTCGAGCAGTTGATTGATTTGTTCAACATCCAGTGTACCGGGTAACATTCTTTTGCTTTTTGGAGTATTAATATCAAGGGCAGGATTTACTGCAAGCTGCTGTTGTTTTAGCAGGTAATTATAAAAAGAACGTAAACTGGACAGCTTGCGTTTTAAGCTCTGTGAGCCTGTCTGCTGACGGTGCAGACTGGAAATAAAGTCCTGGATATGAAATGGCTGTGCATTAACAATACCTACCTCAGCTGTACCCTTTTCATTCTGCTGTAACCATTGCTCAAATTGGCAAATATCTCGCTGATAGGCAGCAATAGTATGGGGGGAATAGCGTTTTTCATTGGCAAGATAGGATAAAAAAGTTGCCAATGTTTCAGAGGTTGCGGGTTGCCTAGCCAAGGTGGCGGTCGATGGAAGCGGTAATCAACTCTCCCATATAACTCAGGAAAAGCGTGCCCATTCCAGGGTGAAAGCGTGTTTCATCCTTGCTTCCCAAGGCAACAATTCCCAGGTTTTGGGTGTTTTGCAACGGGATCAAAACGGCTGATTTAACCTGTTCTTTATGCTTGCCGAACAGATAGCCACATTGCTTATCTGTAATACGTCCACAAATCGGTTTGCGATTTTTAAAAAGCTGGGTAAAGCTGCGCATGGCACCATCTTTTCCTGATAGATAATGACTACTGTTTGGGTCGCCCACTAATACACGCATGCCTACGAAATCCGCCTTAAAGTGATTGTTCATATTCTCCAGGCAGGCGGTGATGACATCTTCAAGACTATGGGTATAAATCATCTCCAGTGTGAAACGTTGAATATGGCTGACAATTTGTTCGTTATTTCTGGCGGCCTGGATCAAACCATTGAGTTGATCTTCCATTTGTTGCTTTTGAGCGCGTAGTACCGTTACCTGTTTTTCTATCAGGGACACTGCCGCACCACTTTGGTGTGGAACTTTTATGGTTTCCAGTAAATGTTCATGGCGCACGAAAAAATCCGGGTGTGTTTTTAAATAATCCGCAATGGCTATTTCATCGACTACCCCACCACTGGCAGCAACCCCGGTGTTTTTCTTTTGACTACTCATAGTGACATTTTTCCTTTAAATACACTCTCTGCAGGTCCTGTCATATAAACAGGCTGTCCCGCTCCCCGCCAGCTAATATCGAGCTTTCCACCGGGTAATTGAACGATAACATTTTCCGCCAGCAAACCACGCAGCTGCCCGGAAACCACCGCTGCACAGGCACCTGTGCCACACGCCAGTGTCTCGCCAGCACCTCTCTCGTAGACTCTAAGCATAACATGAGTTGCATCAATGACTTGCATAAAACCCACATTCACTTTTTCAGGAAAGCGAGGATGTTTTTCAATGGCAGCACCGACTGTATCTAGCGGTGCAGTATCAATATCATCTACCATAATGACCGCATGCGGGTTACCCATGGAGACAACGCCCAGCTCATAATCGCCGAAATCTGTAGCAATAGTATAAACGCTTTCCTGCTGTGCAGAAACAAAAGGGATATCAGCGGGCAACCATTTCGGTACTCCCATATTCACCTGCACCTGCCCATCTGCACGTAACGACAGCAGGATATTTCCAGTTCTGGTGCTGACGGGGATCTGTGTTTTCTGCGTTAACCCTTCATCATGCACAAACCTGGCAAAACAACGCGCACCGTTACCACACTGCTCAACTTCACCACCATCTGCATTAAAGATTCGATAATGAAAATCAACCTCGGGACTGTCTGCCTGTTCGACCAGCAGCAACTGATCACAACCCACCCCAAAACGACGATCTGCAATAAAGCGAATATCCTCGGTGGACAGGTTTATGGACTGACGAATGGCATCTATTACGACAAAATCATTCCCCAGACCATGCATTTTGGTAAATTCAAACAACATTTTAGTGTCTTATATCAATTTTTGTGCTGGTGAAACGGAAATTTACAGAAGTATAACCCACGTCTGGTCATAGAGACTAACTGCGTGTATTCTATTCGGTCAATTGTAATCTACAGGAATCCTGTGGTTCCTGAATAACCAAGCGGAGAAAACAACAATGTCAATGGATGATCGCGACGGGTTTATCTGGTTTGATGGCAAAATGGTGCCATGGCGAGAAGCGAACGTTCACGTATTAACCCATACCCTGCATTATGGTATGGGCGTGTTTGAGGGGGTGCGAGCCTACCATACGTCACAGGGACCGGCTATTTTCCGGCTGCAGGATCACACTAACCGCTTGTTTGACTCTGCCAAAATTATGCGCATGGCAATTCCTTTTAGCAAGGATGAAATCAATCAGGCACAGATTGATTCGATTACCGAAAACAACCTGGACTCCGCCTATCTGCGCCCCATGTTCTTTTATGGTTCTGAGGGGATGGGATTACGCGCTGATGGTCTGAGGGTACATGGCATTGTAGCCGCCTGGGAATGGGGCTCATATCTGGGCGAAGACAATATGCAAAATGGCATCCGCATTAAAACCTCATCCTTTACCCGTCACCATGTTAATATCACCATGTGCAAGGCGAAGGCCAACGGACATTACATTAACTCAATGCTGGCTTTGCAGGAAGCCTTGACCGATGGCTATGATGAGGCTTTGTTGCTTGACAATGAAGGCTATGTCGCAGAAGGCAGCGGTGAGAATATTTTTATTGTCAAAAACGGGATTATCTACACACCTGACCTGACTTCTGCCTTAAATGGCATCACACGCAATACCGTGATGACCCTGGCGCAGGACCTGGGAATTGAAATTATCGAGAAACGCATAACACGAGATGAGGTCTATATCGCAGATGAAGCCTTTTTCAGTGGTACTGCTGCTGAAATTACACCGATCAGGGAGCTGGATAATCGCATGATTGGAGAAGGTAGTCGCGGCCCCATCACAGAACGCCTGCAAACGCTGTATTTTGATGTAGTACATGGTCGCGAGCCTCGCTATATGCATTGGTTAACGCCAGTAAAAGGCATTATTGTTTAATGAGGGATCACTTATGACCGAAGTAAACGAAAAATCTATTGCTGATCTGGACAAACTGAACACGGTCAAGGAAGTGCGTATTCAGCGCAGCGATCTACCACTCCATTGCCCAACTGACGAGTCTGCTATCTGGTGCGCCCATCCACGTGTCTTTCTTGCTATTGAAGACACAAAAGACCACGAAATACGCTGTCCTTATTGTGGAACACTCTACCGACTCGACGATTAACCCGCTACTTTTGTCTTACCTCCATCCGCGCTACTGGCTGGTATGGCTAGGCATTGCATTGTTACGCATCATTGTCTGGTTGCCCTGGCGCACACAAATGACTCTGGGGCGCATATTGGGAAATATGCTGTATGTGTTACTTAAAAAGCGCCGTGCCATAAGCTGTATCAATCTACGGCTGGCATTTCCCGAATTGACTACGCAGCAGCGCAATCAATTGAACCGGCGGCACTTTATCTCTCTGGTACAAGGTTTTTTTGAAGCGGCGCTAAGCTGGTGGGGTAGTGAAAGAAAACTGAAACCCCTGTTTAAAACACAGGGTGAACAGTACCTGAAAGAAGCACTCGAGCAGGGCAAAGGCGTACTCCTGTTAAGCGCTCATTTTACCAGCCTAGAACTGGGAGGTAGATTGCTAACCCTGGCACAGCCTGATGTGCCCCTGCATGTTGTTTACCGACCACACCAAAATGCACTGATCGAGAGCCTGGTAGCCGATATTCGTGCAACACGTTATGGCAAGGCAATTCCAAAAAACAATATTCGTGAAATGATTAAAAGCCTGCGCTCCGGTTTTCCTTTATGGTATGCACAGGATCAAAGCTATCAGGGTAAAAATAGTGTCGTTGTGCCTTTTTTTGGTGTTCCTACATCAACCAATTCTGCCACTTCACGCTTTGCTAAACTGTCTAAAGCTGTTGTCATTCCTTTCTTTACCGTGCGCGATGGCGAATCCGGCTATTTGTTAAGATTTCTGCCTCCTCTGGATAATTTTCCTGGTGCAGATATAAGCCAGGACACACAGCTCATTAACCTGCTTATAGAATCACAGGTTAGAGAATTCCCTGAACAATATCTGTGGACGCACAAACGCTTCAAAAGCAACCACCAGGATATTTATAACCCCATCCAGCCTGACGGGGAATGCCTGTGATTATTCAGCGATATATTTCTAAAGAGATTATGTGGTCATTTTTTGCCACTATGATTGTGCTGCTGCTGATTATTGTCGGTAATACGTTCGTGAAATTACTTGCCCGTGTAAGTACCGGAGATTTACCGCTGGATGTACTGGGAAAAATGGTTGTGCTTGGTTCGCTCAGTGGCTCATTGCAACTGGTTCCCATTGCCTTGCTTATCGGTATGATGCTGGCATTTGGTCGTCTCTATCAGGATCATGAAATGGAGGCACTGAACGCCGCAGGTGTTGACCCAAAAGAGTTTTACAAAGGGATTGCCCTGTTTGTTGCCCCACTTACATTGATAGTCGCTATTTTGGTTATCTGGGTTGTTCCATGGGTGGAGGGGCTCAATAACGATATTAAGAATGAAGTCAGACAACGCCCTGAAGCCGCCGGAATTCCGGTTGGAGAATTTATGCGGGCAGGTCATGGGAAACGCCACTTTACCCTGTTTGTCGAAGACCTTGATGAAGACCAGGTTGTTATGAAACGTTTTTTTATGCACTCACAGCTCGATGCAGAAGAAAATGTTGTGCTGGCAGAAGGTGCTATTCTGTTTCTGGACAAAATAAGCGGCGACCGTGTACTACAAATCAATAACGGCAGCCGTTACACACGCGACTTACAAACCGATGCCTTTAATATTTTTCACTTTGCCGAGCATGGTATACGGGTACCACCACTGGATGTAAATGCTGACATTGATCTCGATGCTACACCAACAATGCAACTGTTCAAGGAAAATTCACTCAATGCCAAAGCTGAGATTCACTGGCGTCTTGCCGTTATTCTCGCCGTACCACTGATGGCATTTGCCACTTTTCCATTAAGCTATTCAAGCCCAAGACAGGGGCGTTTTGGCAAGCTTGCGCTAGGAATT
>JALVFC010000500.1 GCA_027030285.1 Thiotrichaceae bacterium
GCGCTCCCACCATACCCGTTCCCACGTTCCTGGCATCTTTTTCCATGGTGCCCACATTACGTGGATTTTCGTAGTGATCTACTACTTTATCGCTATATGCCATCTTTGTATTCCTCTATTAATGAGCGGCCCATTCGACCTGACTCAAATCAATTCCTTCCTTAAACATATCCCACAAAGGAGACAGTTCACGTAATTTTTCAACTGCACTACGGGTTTTCTCAATCGCATAATCAACTTCCTCTGTCGTTGTAAAACGACCCACAGTAAAACGCAGTGAACTATGTGCCAGTTCGTCATCACGCCCTATCGCACGTAATACATAACTTGGCTCCAGGCTAGCGCTGGTACAGGCAGAACCCGAAGATAACGCCAAATCCTTTACCGCCATCATCAAGCTTTCGCCTTCCACATAGTTAAAGCTGATATTCAGATTGCCAGCAACACGTTGCTGCAAGTCACCATTAACATAGACTTCTTCCATGTCTTTAAAACCCTCATAAAGCCGTGTCCGCAATGTTAATAAACGTGCATTCTCGGCAGCCATTTCCTCTTTGGCAATGCGTGCTGCTTCTCCCATGCCAACAATTTGATGTGTCGCCAATGTACCAGAACGCATACCACGCTCATGTCCACCACCATGCATCTGCGCCTCAATGCGCACCCGAGGTTTACGTTGTACATAAAGTGCTCCAATTCCTTTTGGACCATACATTTTATGTGCCGAGAAGCTCATCAAATCGACTTTTAATGCAGCCAGGTCAATCGGCACCTTGCCTGCACTTTGTGCAGCATCAACATGAAAGATAATCTTCTTGCTACGGCAAAGCTCACCAATTGCCTCAATATCCTGAATCACACCAATTTCATTGTTGACATGCATAATGGAAACAACAGTGGTGTCATCACGCAGTGCAGCTTCCAGCCTGGCGATGTCCAGCAAACCGTTTTCTTCAGGGTCAAGATAAGTCACCTCAAAACCTTCACGCTCTAACTGGCGACAGGTATCCAGTACTGCCTTATGTTCGGTTTTCATGGTGACAATATGCTTGCCACGGCGCTGATTAAAGTGTGCAGCTCCCTTAATCGCAAGGTTATCAGACTCGGTTGCACCACTAGTCCAGATGATCTCGCGTGGATCAGCATTTACCAGGTCTGCTACTTGCTGACGTGCTTTTTTCACGGCTTCATCCGCCTGCCAGCCAAACTCATGACTGGAAGAAGCAGGGTTACCAAAAACCCCGTCTTTTGTCAGATAAGTGCACATTTTGTCCGCAACACGCTCATCCACGGGTGTCGTTGCAGCATAATCAAAATAAATAGGGGTTTTAATGCTCATCTTGTTCTCTTTTGAATACTTTATTTAATGCTTGTCTCAGCAATCACCTGCTGCTCCATAATACTGTCAGACGTTTTTCCCTGCAGTGTTGCCACTGCTAACACATCACCACGTTCTTTCATGTCCTGTAATGAAATATCAGAGAGAAACTTATTAATCTGCTTGCTCAAATCCATCCACAGATCATGGGTCAGACAGCGTCTATTGCCATGGTCACAATTATGCGAACCACCGCAACGAGTTACATCTACATTTTCATCAACAGCAGAGATAATATCTGAAATCGAGACATCTTTAGGGGCTCTGCCCAGACGATACCCACCTCCGGGACCGCGCATACTCTCCACAAGGTTGTTCTTTCTCAGCCTGGAAAACAGTTGCTCGAGATAGGACAAGGAGATATCCTGCCGCTCCGATATT
>JALVFC010000501.1 GCA_027030285.1 Thiotrichaceae bacterium
AGACCTTACTGTGCGGTTATTAAGTCATGGTTGGAAAGTGGTTAGTGAAGACAGAATGGTGGCGAGCACGGAAGCACCGGAAGAGATTTATCCCTTGCTACGTCAGCGTTATCGCTGGAAA
This sequence comes from Thiotrichaceae bacterium, assembly GCA_027030285.1. Taxonomy (GTDB): domain Bacteria; phylum Pseudomonadota; class Gammaproteobacteria; order Thiotrichales; family Thiotrichaceae; genus HyVt-477. Next base: position 122 of record JALVFC010000501.1, read on the forward strand.
CGCGGGATTTTTCAGGCACTTTACCTGAATTTTAAAACTTTGATACTGGCACCACAGCAACACGCTCCGCTAATAGCTCTGTTACTGACACTGGAAGGCTTTGTGCTGGAGACAGTGAGTTTTGCCATTACCCTGTTTATCATCGCCAGTTTTCTCCGTTTTGGTGAATTAAAACTGCTCTATGGCTGGTTTACCCTGTTATTTGTGCTTGATGTGCTGGTGCTGATGTTTGCGATTGGCAAATCCTGGTGGAAAACCTTGCCCTTGTTGATGCTGCAAAAATTATTGTATGGCTATGCTTTGCAGGCATGGAATATGTTTGCACTGATTGATGAATGGCGCTCGACAAAAATGTCATGGGATAAGGTTGAGCGTGTAGGAGGGCTGTCCTGATGGAGAATGTAACACTTGGTGTTAATTGGTCGTTATTGTTAATTGTTATTCTGGTACTAACGGTCATTGCCGTAGTTGGTGCCATGGCGATTTACTATATCCGTCACTGGGCGGCCAGGCAGCAGAGTAACCCTGTACAGGCTGGCACAGGAAAATATTTCCAGCAATATATTCCTGAAGAAATTGCATTGAAACAGCAGTCATTATCCGTGCAGCAGCATCAACAGAAACTCAGCCGGATTACGTTCCAACGTAAACTGGTGACAGCATTGCTTGTCGCTATCTTCACGTTGGGTGTGGGTACTGGCTTGTATGTTAATCGGGACAAGCTGGCAGCGCGTATTGATCTTACAGAAGCTGAAAAAGCAAACCTAGTGATGACCCACCATGAGTGGCAAAAGCTACATCCCGAACAACTGCCGGTGCTGGCTCAGCAGCTTGCTTCACTGCGACAGAAAGGGTTTGTCCTGCTAGGTGATGCAATCGCAGAAGAGAGCAGCCCGCAAACATCATTCTCTCGTCAGCAACGTAAAGCAAGTACGACTTGGCAGGATTTTGCCACAGCGCATCATATTCAGACCACAACCTGTAGCTGGCAGGACTTGCCTGAGTGCCAGCAGGTGTATCAGGGCTGGGTATTTGTTGTATTGCCTGATTTCTGGCAAGCGCGCAAGCTGGATAATTTATTGCAATCAGGTGCCAGCGTTATTCTTTATGATGCACCTTTCCAGGTAGCAAAAAAGGGTCATTACGCCCTTTACGATCTGAGCTTCCAGCGGCAGATTGATCATACCGCCAGTGTGCTGTCACTGGTGGCTGACAAGGAACTCACGCTAGGCTTTGATGCAGGTAGTATTCTGGATGTACAAAGCGCCTCGCATAACTATGCGGTAACCTCAAACCAGCCACAGGCTATTGCCATTGACCCCAGTCGTGTGGCTGGTGGCACAGTGAGAACCCGACTTTATGCACAGGCATTGAATAGGGGGCGGCTGGTCTGGATGGATTTTTCACCCAATGTAGAAGATCATACCGCAGAGCTTGAACCTGAGCGTTTTAATCCATTGATAGCTTCAATATTCCGCTATTTGAACAAGACACCTTATCAGGGCATCGCAACCTGGCCGCAGGGTAAACAATTTGCAGCCATCATGGAGGAAGATACCGAAGACATGTTCCAGAATGCTGAACGTGTACGTGCCTTTTTTGCCGAGCATCACTATCCAATTACCTGGTATATGTTGTCTAATGAAGCGCAAATAAACCGTGACCTCACACGCAAACTTGGTGAAATGGGGGAAGTTGCCTGTCATGGTGACAATCATCATCCTTTTTCATTGAGTAGTACTTCACTACAGCATGAGCGCATGGCACGTTGCCGAAAGGTCATTGCTGAGATTACTGGCAAGCAGGTATTTACTTTCCGCCCACCTGAAGAAAAGTTTAATGGCAGTACACTGGATGCCATGTTGAATACGGGCATTACCCACTATATTGCCGAAAATGGTGTAGACCGTTTTGTGCCAGTCATAATGAAATCAACTGTGAATGGTAAAGAGCTGGTTTCCATTCCACGCATGGTAACTGATGACTTTTTACTATGGGATGGCATGAAGGCAGATGCAGCGACCACACAACAGTTGCTGGAACAGGAAGTGCAGTATGTCGAAAAGCTTGGTGGACTGTATATGTTTAGCTTTCATACCCAGTTTATGCAGGATGATGAGAAATTTGCAGCGATTAAATATCTGGCGAATCGGCTAGACCAGAAGCAAGCTTATTTCCAGACAGCAGGCATGATAAGTCGCTGGTGGAAAATACGCTCACGCCTGATTGCCGGATTACCAGTAAACACAGCAGATATTGAGCTTTTCAAACCCGTTATGTTGAAGGTGGGTAGTACCGGCAAGGTATCTGGTTATGCCTGGCAGCCACACAACAACACCAGCCTCATATCAAAAGCAGATAACCACGCGAAATAGCTAATAAATAAAATAGCAAAGGTTTAATAATGATAAAAAAAACGCATGTATTCTTTGGGCTGTTATTACTCACAGCCCAGATCCACGCAGAGGAAGTACAGGTTCAGCCAGCCCCTCATTACGATGCACACGCTGAATTCTATAGTGATAGCGATGACCTGAATGTGCAACAGTACTCCATCGGCTATAGCAAGGGAGACAAAATCTTTGATTACCGCCATGAGCTGGAAAAATCTGGCGAAAATCTCTGGGGAGTCGAGATAAAACGCAACCGGATTGACCAGAAAAATGCTGCCGATTATGACGGCTATGCAGCTAACGTCAGTGTTGCCCGCAAATTCAGCGATAATGTCTCTGCGTCAGCATCCATTGGGCGTAGCCAACTGGAAAACTCATTCACTCAGGCAGACGACAGCCTGACCACTTACGGACTTGCAACACGTATTAAACTAAATAAACAAGTTGAGCTACACGCCAGTCACAGCAAGGACTTTCTGTTTCAGGATGCTATCGTAGAAGATGAAAACGGCAATCTCCTCAGTGGTAAATCAAGTGACGTTTCCCTGTATTGGCGAGCGCAGAAAAAAATTCGTGTACAGGGTGCAGCCGGGCATCGTTCTTTAAGTGATGGCAACGCTGCAAACAAAGTGTCAGGTTCAGTGCTATACGGTATCTCAGCCGACTGGCCATGGATCTGGACAGGCGTCTCTGCCGAGCGACTCTCCTATAATCAGGACAAAAGCAGCTACTGGGCACCCGATAAATACACCTCATACGGTGTAGTACTCGACAGCAGCTTCCCGGTCAATGACAATCTAAGCATGAGCCTGGGCGCAAACCTCAACCGAAGCAAGGAGGACAACAACCCGACAGGCACAGGTTATTCAGTTTCAGCAGGAGCCAACTGGACAGTTACAGATAACGTAGAACTGGATATCCATGGTGATATACTCAAATCCAGTCAGGAAGCATCAGACTGGAGACAGGATCAACTGGGCTTGTCTCTGCGGGTTAAGTCTTATTAGAATTTGCAGATTGTTTGATGTTGCCATTTCCAGCAGTTACTATCAAACAAAATGAAATTTTTAACTATCATAAATAACCATTTGCGATTGACACAGGTACTCGTCTGCCTGTTTGCCTTGATTACCTTTGCCATACCTTTTTCAGCCATAGCCCAGGATATTTACAAGGTTGTGCATGTGGCTGCTGGTGATACGCTAAATCTGCGTGCCTATCCCAGTAGCAAAAGCAGAATCAAGATAAAGATTCCTCATAATGCATCATGGATCGTTAAGCGTGGGGTGCAAAAAAAAGTAGGGCGGGCAGTCTGGAGTAAAGTGGTTTGGAGTCATGAGGAAGGTTGGGTCAATAGCCATTTTCTGTCAAAAGATCCTCTGTCCATGCGTCTGTTGCATCAACGCACGCGGTGTATGGCTAACCCAAAGCAGAAAAACAAAGTGTGTTGTGGGTATCCCGCATCAGCTCGAAAGCATGGTTTTCGGCATGTTGAGATTTTGTCAGTACGCGGGATTCCCAAAGGTCAGTCAGTTCCGTTGCGTAGTAAACCCGGAAAATGGCAGGGCAAGGTTGTGGTGGCTATCCCGCACAAGGCAAGCTGGCTATCAGCACTGGGGCAAAAGAAAAAACTGGCAAATGGTGAGACCTGGCAATATATACGCTTCAATGGGCAAAATGGCTGGATTAACAGTGCCTATATTACACATGATCAGCGTGCCACGCAGATAAGCGACAGGAAACGTAAATTGTGTGGCTTTTAGAGGGTGACTGCAAGGAGTCAACAAATTTATTATCAATGCCTAACGTGATAGAGAGCGTATATCTTCAGCCTTGATGCTATTAAACGGTAAGACTTTTCCGATATCATTCATAGTGTAAATGTCCTGGTGAGTGTATAATTCCCACTTATTAAGAAGCTTAAGAAAGACTCACCATCAATCTCTTTCCGTAGCTTGTATGCGGCTTACCGAAAACGGGGCATCCGTGCAGTCAATAAATAGCAGACTGCCTCCCAAATACAGGTGATAGTCTTTTAATAAATATAGCTACAAATGGTGATATTATGCGTTTAGCAGGATTAATCTCAAATACAAAGTCCACTCTTGTACATACCCCTGCCTGGCAGCGGTTAGTTGTCCACCATAACGATATGCAACATGTTCACATGATGGACCTGTTTGATAAAAACCCTGATAGGTTCAGTGAGTTTTCCCTGCAGTTTGAGAGTATGTTGCTGGACTATTCCAAAAATATTATTACGCATGACACCATGGATCACCTGTTTTACCTGGCACGTAAACAGCGGGTAAAAGAAAATCGGGATGCCATGTTTCGTGGTGAGAAAATCAATAATACCGAGGGCAGGGCAGTACTGCATACCGCACTGAGGAATCGTTCTGGTCACCCGGTCATGGTTGATGGCAAGGATGTGATGCCTGATGTGCTGCGGGTACTTAACAAGATGCAGGCATTCACTGACAAAGTACGCTCTGGTGAATGGAAAGGTTATAGTGGTAAAGCGATTACTGATGTTGTGAATATTGGCATTGGTGGCTCTGATCTGGGGCCAAATATGGTGTGCAGGGCACTAACTCCCTATGCAGACCGCTTGAAAGTACATTTTGTTTCCAATGTGGATGGCACACAGATTGAAAATCGCCTCATGCATCTCAACCCTGAAACAACCCTGTTTATTGTCGCATCCAAGACCTTTACTACCCAGGAAACAATCACAAACGCAAATACCACAAGAAAATGGTTTCTTGCCCATGCAGATACCACTGAGAAAGACATAGCACGGCACTTTGTCGCGATTTCTACCAATAGTGATGCGGTGCGAAAATTTGGCATTGATGTTGCTAATATGTTCGAATTCTGGGACTGGGTAGGTGGGCGTTATTCACTCTGGTCAGCGATAGGTCTATCCATTGCCCTGTATGTTGGCATGGATCGTTTTATTGAATTGCTGGAAGGTGCCGAGGCAATGGACAAGCACTTCCAGAATGAACCGTTTGACACCAATATTCCAGTTATCCTTGCCATGATTGGTATTTGGTATGGCAATTTCTTTGGTGCTGAATCAAGTGCAATTTTGCCCTATGACCATCATTTACGATTATTGCCGGCCTACCTGGAACAGGCGGATATGGAAAGCAATGGCAAGTCAGTGGATCGTGATGGCAATCACACAACGTACTCTACAGGTAAGGTTATCTGGGGCACTGAAGGCATTAATGGTCAGCACGCCTTTTATCAGTTGCTGCATCAGGGAACACGCCTAATTCCAACTGATTTTATTGCCTCTATTCGCTCACATTCCTGTCTGGAAGAGCACTGTAATATCCTTGCAGCTAACTTTATTGCCCAAACAGAAGCCTTAATGCGTGGCAGGAATATGAAGGAAACCCGCTTGCAATTACGCAACGCAGGTGTTGAACTGGATGAAATAGAAAAACACCTGCCACACATGACCTTCTATGGTAATCAGCCCAGTAACTCGATTGTACTGGAGCAGCTTACGCCACGTTCACTCGGTTCCATGTTGGCAATGTATGAACACAAGATATTTGTGCAGGGCGTTATCTGGAATCTCAATTCCTATGATCAATGGGGTGTCGAGCTTGGTAAAAAGCTAGCAAGGAATATTCTTGATGAGATTGAAGAAGGCAGGAGCATGTATCAACATGACAGCTCGACAGAAGGTTTATTGCACTGGTTTCTGGAAAAGCGTGAGAATTGATCCCCAGCACTTATCCGTATATGGTCTCCTCCATTTTTGCAAACAATAAATTCATTTTGACAGGGATAGATTTGTTTCCGTATATCCGGCTTCTTGATAAAGGCGCTTTTAGCCTTTGAGCCTTGATGAATGATGCCGATGTAGGGGGGGGAGGAGACCATCTCATCAATCTACCGCACCCGTAGGCTGGATAAGCTTGCGCTATCCGAGAAAGTGAAAAATTCCCTCCGCTGTTGGGCTGCGTTCCCTACCCGACCAACCTGACTGGGTTTGCAAATGTCGTTTTCCGGATAGCCACCTTCTACTCTTCCTGCAAGAACTCGGCTTCCATTGACAAATACACCTGATAAGCATTTTTGCGATTTCCTTCCTTAAAGGCTGGTAACGTTGCAAATTCGGACCAGTTGGTTGCACTATAGACTTCATCGAAAGGGGTGAATTCTTCAACTGCAGCGCCCATTTTGTCACGTAAATATGCCAGATATTTACGTGTCAGTTTGATGGTGTTTTGTGGATGGGTTGAGGCTGGACCGTGCCCGGGGATCAGTACATTTAGCCCATCAGTCTCCAGTTTTGTCAGGGTTTCCAGCCAGTGCTTTGAATCTGCGCTGCCGACATAGGGAATACGACCTTCAAAAATAATTATATTTCTTAAATGGAATGTAGACAAGGTTAGATTATACGGAAAATGAGGGTAACTGGATTCAGTAGCATAAACAAGAAGCCAGACCCTATAAAGCAGGGCTAAAAACAGCAAGGTCAGTGTCAGGCATGCTGTTTCCCCTTTTTATGGAGTCCGGCTTAAGAGTTGCATTATGGCTTGATGAGTGTGTAGCCCTTGTCAACCAGCTCCATAATGCGTACCACTCCTGCGGGTACTTTCTTGGCATCTTTATGGATTACAGGTTCTTTGCCTGTTTTTCTCTTGATAGCTGCTATCGTGTTCATGCATGCGCTGAATTTAACACCGTTGGCGGCAAGTCCCTTAATACGTGGAGAGG
>JALVFC010000502.1 GCA_027030285.1 Thiotrichaceae bacterium
TGAAACCCTGAAAGCTGCCGAGATTCTAGTAAATGACGATTTTAATGTCATGGTTTATACCAACGATGACCCGATTATCGCCAGGCAACTGGAAGAAATTGGCTGTGTAGCCGTTATGCCCCTCGCTGCCCCCATTGGCTCAGGGCTGGGCATCCGCAACCCATACAATATTCTGGAAATTATCGAAAACGCCACTGTACCAATTCTGGTTGATGCTGGTGTCGGCACAGCATCCGATGCCGCAGTAGCGATGGAACTTGGTTGTGATGGCATTTTAATGAACACTGCGATTGCCGATGCCAGACATCCTGTATTAATGGCAGAGGCAATGAAAAATGCAGTCAAGGCTGGCAGGCAGGCCTACCTTGCAGGACGCATGCCCAGAAAGCGTTATGCTTCGGCATCTTCTCCCATTGATGGACACTTCCTGTAAGCATGAGTGAAATAGCAAAGCAACCAGTCCCAAACCATACACAACGCAGTGTCCGCAGTTTTGTTATGCGTGCAGGTCGTCTCACTGCCTCGCAAAAAAATGCCCTGCAAACGCTATGGCCAGTATTCGGTATTGAGCGGGGTACGGACATGCTTAATTTCGCAGAACTATTTGGCAATGACTACCCTGTCACCCTGGAAATTGGCTATGGCATGGGTGGCTCACTGGCTGAAATGGCAAAAACTGAGCCGCAACACAATTTTGTTGGCATAGAAGTCCATCCCCCCGGCATAGGCAATTTGCTCAAGCTCATCCAGCAGGAAAACTTAAACAATATCCGCCTGCTGGATGATGATGCCGTGCAAATTCTAAAACAACGCATACCGGATCAGTCACTACACCGGGTGCACCTGTACTTCCCCGACCCCTGGCATAAAAAGAAGCACCACAAGCGACGCATTGTACAAACAGACTTTGTGAACCTGCTGGCTGACAAGCTCAAACCCACAGGCTTGTTCCACATGGCAACAGACTGGCAGGACTACGCCGAGCACATGGCGAAAGTCATGGAGCAAAATGAAAACTTTATAAATACCTCAACATCCAGCCTTTATCCTTATATAGACAGGCCGGATTTCCGCCCTGTGACCAAATTTGAAAAACGCGGTTTAAAACTCGGGCATGGTGTATGGGACCTGATCTACCAGAGGGCTAAATAATGCGTGGCATGGTTCCTCCCGACCCGCAAACCTCTGTCTCCAATGAAGAGTATGCCGTGGTCTACGCCCCCAGAAAAAAACGCACACGCTTTCCGGCAAATTGTGTCGATATCAAAAAAGACATGGCTCAGGCTGTAGCCGATGAAGAACCCGATAAAAAACGCTATGCAGCACGTATTCACGGACCATCAAAATCCTCCGAGGGACAATATATCTACTATCTTCTGGAGTGGTTATAACCACTTTGAAAGGATCAAAGCACCCTGATTTCTGGATGGCTGTAGGGTCGAATAAATTCGACCTGTTACCAGCAGTAGTCCAGGAATGAAAATGTAAGCGATAACTGTATAGAACATAGAAATGTAATTTAATATATCCTGTTGTGCTTCAAAGCGAGCCTGGTAGCTTTTCCATTGCACCCATTCCTGCTTCAGGCTGCCAAAAAAGCTTTCAGCAACGGCATTATCCCAGCAGTTACCTTTACGGCTCATGCTACCTTTGAAGTCATGCCTATCAAGAAGCATTCTAAACGTTTTGCTTGCATATTGTGACCCTTCGCACCGAAAAGAATTGGTTTCTTCGGAATGTTGTCAAGCAGT
>JALVFC010000503.1 GCA_027030285.1 Thiotrichaceae bacterium
GGCAGTCAGCATTGTTACCAGTGTGTGCTTGATGCCGGATTGACGCTGCTTGTCGTGCAGGGAGACACCATGATGGTGGAACAGGCGGGCGCACAGCTGGAAAAGTTAAATGATGTGGATATTTCTCTGCATCTGAATACACCACTAGATAATGCCTTGTTGTTCAATAATTTGCGTGATACATAACACCATGATTGACTTGCACGTACAGCATAACCACGCCACGCAGACCCTGAAACTGAGTCTTGAAGGGAAGTGGGAACAATCTGCCGCACCGCAAATCCACCATTTACTGGAACAGCTTCCAACGAGTGATATTCACACCATTGAATGTGACACCGGGACGGCCACACGCCTGGATATTTCTGCGGCATGGCTGGTTTATAAACAAATGCAACAATGGCAGCAGGCTGGCATAGATATTCACTTTAAGCATTTCCCTGAAGAATATCTTGCCTATTTTGAGCTGCCTGCTGATAGTGAGACTGTTCCTCAAAACACTCTGCGCAACTGGGTGCGCGAAAAGATCACTTATATTGGCTGCCTGCTGACGGATGTCTTTGCACAATTGCATTCTGCGATTAGTTTCTTTGGCTATACCTTTAGCGTTATCGGACATGGTTTATTCTCACCACGCAGGTTACGTATGCCATCTATTTTTTACCATGTCTTTGTAACTGGCATTCAGGCAATCCCCATTATTGCGCTGCTCGCTTGCCTTATCAGTATTGTGATTACCTATCAGGGCGGTTCTGAACTTAAAGACCTTGGAGCCTCAATCTATACCGTGGATCTGGTCGCCGTTTCCATTCTCAGAGAGCTGGGCGTATTGCTAACAGCGATTATGGTTGCAGGACGTTCCAGCAGTGCTTTTGCAGCAGAAATTGGCATTATGAAAACCAACCAAGAGATTGACGCACTGCAGGTTGCCGGGCTTAACCCCTATGAGATTCTGGTCGTACCACGCATCCTTGCGCTGTTAATTGCCCTGCCGCTGCTAACTCTGCTGGCAGATATTCTGGCACTGGCAATTGCCGCTGTTATTTCTTTCTGGAGTCTGGATATATCTATTGATCAGTTTGCCACACGACTGCAACAGCAGATTGAGCTGCGAACTTTTTTTGCCGGCATTATCAAAGCACCTTTTTTTGCAGCCATTATTGCCATCACTGGCACCTGGAATGGCATGCAGGTTGATGGTTCCGCTGAAAGTCTGGGTAAACATACAACGGCTGCCGTGGTACAGGCGATTTTTATTGTGCTGTTTCTGGATGCGGTTTTCTCCATGTTTTACTACTACATTGGTTTCTAGCGATGCGTAGCAACAAACCCCTTATCGAAATCATAAAACTGGTTAACCAGTTCGGTACGCAACGTGTGCATGACCAGCTCGACCTGCAGATATTCAAACATGAAATACTGGGTATTGTTGGCGGCTCAGGTAGTGGTAAATCCGTTCTGCTAAGAAGCGTACTCGGTTTGCAGCAACCCGTCAGTGGTGAAATCTTTTTTAATGGGCAAGACCTGTTGAAGATTGATGAGGAGCAGTTTGCTCACCTGAAACATCACTGGGGAGTGCTGTTTCAACGCGGTGCATTGTTCTCTTCCCTGACTGTGGCGGACAATATTTTGCTGCCCATGCGCGAGTTTTCACCCTTATCTGCCAAAGATCGTGAAGAATTAATGCTGATCAAGCTCAATATGGTGGGGCTGGAAAAGAGTGTTGCTAAAAAATTTCCTGCACAG